>PMDT01000039.1 GCA_003154555.1 Spirochaetaceae bacterium | reverse complement strand
CCCGCGCAGGAGCCCGTGCCCGGGCAGGCGGAGCACTCGAGCTCCTTCAATGCCTCATCCGACATTGTCCCGGCGCCATGCCTCCCGACGGCCTCGAAGACCGCCTCCAGGCCCACGTCGNNCCCGGAACGATCTTGTCGCAGTTGACGACAAGCACGAGGCCGTCCAGCGCGTGCGCCTGGGCCACGATCTCAATCGAATCGGCGATCAGGTCGCGGCTGGGAAGCGAGTACTTCATTCCGCGATGTCCCATTGCGATGCCGTCGCACACGCCGATGGTGCCGAACTCGGCCGCGACGCCTCCTTCCGACCAGATGCCTTCCCGGACACTGTCGGCGAGTCTGCGCAGCTCCCGGTGGCCCGGGATGAGCTCGCTGTACGAGTTGGCGATGCCGATGACGGGCCGGCCGAGATCGCGGAGGTCCCACCCGAGGGCATGCAAAAGGCTCCTGTGCGGCGCGCGCTCCGCGCCTTCCTGCACGGCCGCGCTGCGACGTTTCGTTGTCTTCGTGCTCATGAAGCCTCCTCTGCGCGAAAAACAAAAAAAAGGGCCGCTCTCCCGGAAGGAGAACGGCCCGCGCTGAACGTCGTCATCGACTGCGCGCTACCCTCCCGGGCGTCGATTGCTCCTCTCAAGGAGGACGCTAATAAGGACGAGCCCGGAAATGGAAAGGGTCCGGCAGGCGCTTTGCATGTCCCGGTATATATATGCGGTCATTGAATATTTGTCAAGGGAGAAAATGCACTCCGAATCTAGAATGTCGCCGCGCGCCGCTCGAATGATTTCTGCAGCCGATCCAGTATGGCGCGTGCCTGCTCCTCGTCCCGGATGCGGAAATCGCTCAGCACGGGTCTTTCGATCTGCTCAAAGGTGATCAGGTCGCGCTCGATACCGGTGAAGGCGTTGGCGAGATAGACGCAGAACACGACGTCCTTGTATTGCAGCGGACTGGACAGGGGGTCGTGGTGGAACTTGATGCCATTCACGAGCTGCTCGGGGAAGTTCCACTTCTTTGCGATCAGCGCGCCGATGTCCGCGTGATTCAGGCCAAAGGAGAAGCGCTCCAGGATGCGGAGAGGGATGTCCTTCTCCTTGCAGAAGCGGGCCATCTGCTCCATCGCGTTGGGGTGGAGGTAGCTCACGATGATCTGGCCCAGGTCGTGGAGGATGCCCGCGACATAGACGTCGTCCAGGATGTCAGCCTTCGGCTTGAGGCTGCGCGCCAGGAGGTAGGCGTAGTAGGCGACGCGGTTGGAGTGCTCCCAGAGCGTCTTCATCTCCGCGTATTTCTCCCCGAGTATCTTCTGGGCGCCATAGGAATAGAGCAGGTTTCGCAGACCTTTCATGCCCACTATCTTCACGCCTTGGAGGATGTTGTTCACCCGGCGGGGCAGCACGTAATGCGCCGAGTTCACGAGCTTCAGGAGGTCCGCCGTCAGCGTTGGATCGGTGGCGATGCGGCTGGCCATCTGGGCAATTGTCGCCCGGGGATCCTCGGTGAGGTGGATGAGGTCCACAATCGTCTCGGGAAAATGCGGCAGGGAATCGACGTCGCGGACGATCGCCTCCGTGAGCACGCCTATTTTTTCCAGCTGCACCTGGCTCATGGGGATGTTGAGCGTGGCCACTGTCTCTCCGCCGTGCGGCTCGATGGCGAATGCCTCCTCACCGAGTCCCAGGCGCCGGAGAAACTGCAGCAGGATGAGAATCCCCAGTCCCGCGCCTTCAGTGGAATCGATGGGCTGCGCAAGAGCTTCGACGAATGAATGGAACGCGCGGGCACGCGCGATACGGTCGTAGATCCGGGTCTGCTCCCGCGGGGTGAGCTCCGCGCTGTTGCGCACGGATATGGCGAGGCTCCCTCGCGTCGTGTGGAACGTGACGCCGATGTACTGGCTCCGCTCCTTCAGAAGATCCAGCCAGTGCTCGAGGCGTTCGGAGGACTCGGTGCGGAAATTCTTCATGCCCGCGTCGTAATCGCTGTCGTTGAGGATGTCGAGGCCCTTCTCCTCGAAATAGAGCCGCTTCATGTTCGCTTTCTGCGCGTTCACGATCAGCTCCTTGAGGCAGTAGGAAAGCGGCTCGAGGATGCGCTCCTGGCCCAGCTCCGCGAGATAGGCTTCCAGGATGCGGTCCAGCAGGGCATGCGATTCATGCGGAAGGCTCGTCAAGCGGAACGTAAGAGGGATCGAGCGCAGGGCAGCTTTCTGTATCTCGGCGATGTCGATGGTTGAAGGCATGCGGGGGGAGTATAGCAGGATCCGGGCGCCGACGATAGCCGCGGCCACGGTACTCCGTGGCATTTGCGGCCACGGTACTCCGAAGCCATGGATGGCNNGGCAAGGAGGCCCGAAAGGCCGCGCCCGTGGCCGCCGGCAGTTTACCGGGTGGCGAGGATATCGTCGATGCTTTCCGGGTGTTCCTTGAACGACTCCAGCATCTGGATTCTCTGGAATGTTTCCGTGTTGGCGACGAAAACATCGATGACGTCCGGGTCGAAATGTGTCCCCCGTTCGCCGACGATGATCTTCACCGCCTCGTCGTGGGGGAGGGCGTTCTTGTAGCTGCGCTTGCTCGTGAGGGCGTCATAGACGTCGGCCACGGCCACCAGGCGCGCCGACAGCGGGATCTGCTCGCCCTTCCTGCCGGCGGGATAGCCGCCGCCGTCCCACCGTTCGTGGTGGGAGAATGCCACTTCCTTGCCGATGGTGAGAAACGATTCCAGCTTCACCTCGAGGTCCACGGCGCGCAACGCTTCGCCGCCCAGCGTGGCGTGCCGCTTGATTTTTTCGAACTCCTCCGGCGTAAGCTTGCCGGGCTTCAGAAGGAGCGCATCCTCGACGCCGATCTTGCCCACGTCGTGGAGGACCGAGGAGAGGCAGAGGTCCTCGATATAGTCGGGCGTGATGTAGCCGGCGTATTTCGGGAGCCTTGCCAGGGCGATGGCGAGCACCCGCGTGTACTCGCGGATGCGCTCCAGGTGCTTGCCCGTGTCCATGTCGCGGTACTCCGTGAGCTTCGCGAAGCCGAGTATCGCGGCGGACTGCGTGTCCTTGATCTGGTGGAATGACGCCTGGAGCTTTTTTTCCAGCCGCACGCGATCCGTGAGATCGCGCTCCATGATGGAGTAGGCGATGATTTCGCCGGTCGTGCTTGTGAGGGCGGAATACGAGGCATAGGTGAACTTGATCGTTCCGTCCGCGCAGCGACGCGGCACGTCCGTCTCCACGTGCCGCCCCTTGTTGCGGTTGACGAGGGTGATGATCTGCGCGATGGGGATGCTCTTCTTGTGGACCTGGAAGACCTCGTTGAAATCCCGGCCGACGATGTCATCGCGTCGGTAGCCATACATCTTTTCCGCGTAGTAGTTGCAGTTGACGATCCCGCCCAGCGGATCGACGATGATGATCGAGGAGAGGATGGTGTCGAACAGGAGCATGTAGTTGCGCTCCGAAATCTTGAGGCGCGCCTCAAGATTCTTGACGTAGGTGACATCCTTGAAATGCGTCGTGTATCCGGTGACCGTGCCGCGCTCGTCGCGGACGACCCAGGAGGTGTCCAGCACCCGCCGCGGCTGGTGCGCACGCGTGGAAAGATGCGTCTCCAGATTGTAGACCATGTCCGATTCGGCGAGACGCAGGATCTTGTCCTCCAGCTCGGGCATATGCGCGTAGATGGCAGAGATATTCGGGAGCTCCTCCCCCGGGTCCATGCCCAGGAGGTCACGGAAAGCGGGATTTGCAAGGGTGATCGTCCCGCTCAGGTCCGCCGAGATGAGCGGATCTCCGATGTTGCGAAAGAGGTTTTCAAGCTCCCTTTGTGAGCGCCCGGCCTCGCCGGTGCCGGTCCGTGCGGAGGTCACGCGCGCCAGGATATATGACTCATGGTTGCCTCCCATCGAGAGGGAGGAAATGGTAAACAGGCGCGGCGTCCCGCCGTGGTCCGCGATCAGCACGTCGTGGTCGCGCGCCGCGCCCTGCTCCGCCGGGCCGAGAGCCGTGAGGAACTCGGATTCGCGCGCGATTACATCAGTTGTGCAGAGTCCCGTGGACTTCAAGAGTGCATCGTTCCAGAAGACAATCCTGCGGTCCGCATTGACGATGAAGAAACCGTCCGCGAACTCATCGATTATCTTCAGGAGGATTTCGTTCACGAAACATCCTTTCAGGGGGAACAGCGAAAGCGTAGCACCGGGGACCGGCGGTGTCAATGCGACCGCTTTCCCGCTTCTTTCAATCTTTCAATAAGGGGGGATTCTCTCTATACTATAAGCCGGGAGCGGTGAATGAGAAAAATCCGCATTGTCCTCCTCTTCCTGCTTGGTGCCTCCTGCCTGCTTCCCGCCGAGCCTCTCGGTGTTACGTGGACGCCGGTCGTTCCGGAAGGCCGCGGCATGTGGCTACGCAGTGAAGGGACGCTTCCCGCCGGCGGTTTTGCGCTTGTTGCGCCTCCGGCGGCGGCCGTGGACCAGGTCATGCTCGATGCGGAGGTCGTCGAACGGCCCGCCGATTCGGCAGCACCCGAATACCGTGCGTTTATGCTCCCCACATCCCGGGAGGTCGGCACGCACGTGCTCACGGTGCGCTATCACGTCACGGGGCTCTCCGACGCACTGCCGTCCTTCGCCGTTGTTCCTGGCACCGGCATCGGGACGCGGCTCGCGCTTCTCAATCTCCCCGTGATCCCTCTGAGGCTCTTCGCCGGGCTCTTCTCCCTTCTCCTTGCAATCCAATTCCTCGTCCAGTACATCCGGCATCGCTCGGCGGAGACATTTCTCCTGATGGCGACACTGGCGGCCAATGCGCTCTCTGAGCTGTTTCCGTCCTATCTTGCCGTTTTCATCCCCATGGGCATCGGCGTGAAGATAGGAGGCGCGGCATTCGCGGTGACCGCGGTCGTGCTTCTCTATTCGATGCTGCGAACGCTGAAATTCGACCGGTTGCCATTCGTGCTGCCCATCGTGCTCTTGCCGATTGCCGCGGCGTGCGTCGTGGCCGCGTCTCCGCATACCGCCTTCATGGTGACGGCGGGGCTCGTGATGCGCGCAATTCTCGCCGCCTGCTTCGCGGCGCTCGCGGTGCTTTGCGGCGTGAGCGTCCTGAAGGCGGGGTTTCGCCGGGCGCTTCTTTCGCTGCTCCTGTCCGCATCTTTGTTCGTCGCGCTTGTAGCGGGAATCGTTCTTGACATCATCCTGCCCGGACGCGCATTCATCGCGTTCGCGCCCGGTCTCCTCATTGCCCTGTTCCAGGGTTCCGTGTCCGCCACCGAGCTGATGCGCACCCAGGGCATGTACCGGCAGACCAGCCAGGAGCTGATCGAACGCATCGAGAGTGACTGGGAGATGATCGAGCGCATCCGCGAGGGCAAGGAGCTGCTCGAAAAACGTAACATCGACATCATGAAGCTTTCCGGGAAGCTCCTGGAAAGCGCCCAGAAGCAGTCCTTCACCATCGGCGGCCTTATCGTCTCCCTGGAAGACGCCGGCACCGGTGAGTCCCGCGTCGTCGCCAAGGAAAAAGACATCCTCGGCTATACGGAGCAGGTCGATGGTCTGATCACGAGCTTCAATGCCCAGATTCTCGAAACCCTGGAGGAGATGGAAGCCCTCTACCAGCGCTCCATCGTGATCCGCAAGGCAGTGAGCCAGATCATCGGGATCGCCGAGAAGACGCACATGCTTTCCCTGAACGCTTCGATAGAAGCGGCAAAGGCCGGCGCCGCGGGCAAAGGGTTCTCCGTCGTGGCGCAGGAGATCCGCAAGCTCGCCGATCTCACGCGCACAGTGTCCGACCAGGTAAGCGCGGTCATCCGGGACACCAACCGCGGCATCGAGAAAGGTGTCAGCCGCATCAAGGGCCTGGGCATGGGGTTCGTGGAAATCATGAAACGGAGCGAGGAGATCCGCACGATGATCGCGGACAACTCGCGCGCCCTGGAGGACGTGAGCAGGGCCCATACGCACATCCAGGACGGGCTCGCCGGTGTCGATAGCCTGATCCGGGCGATCCTTGAAGTGTCCCACGACATGCGCGAGATGACCGACCGGCTGGCCGCCGCCTTCTCCTGGTTTGGCGAAACCCTGAAGCTGAAAGAAGAGGCGGCCGGCACGCTCCCGCCCATGGCGGCGATGCCTTCCGACGCAGGTGATGTATCAGTGGAGGCGACAGAGGTTGAAGAAATCCCCGCCGACGCGCCCGGTGCCGAGCTTACAAGCGCAGCTGCCGGGGGCGCAGCGCCCGGGACGCCCGCGTCGGGCTGAGATTCAGGCGGGTGGCGATGAAACGGGTGCATCTCCGATGAGGCACAGCCATTCCGCTTCCGCGGCGACCTCATCACCCACGTACGCAACGCCGGATTGCCGGCAGACGCTCTTGCTCACCCGGAGATTGCGGATGACCATCCGCACCTCGTCGCCTGGCCTGACCTGGCGGCGGAACTTCGCCTTTTCGATGGCGGCAAGAAAGAACAACCCGGGATTTCCGGCTACCATCTTGATACCGGCTCCGCCACACTGCGCCATCGTCTCGATGAGAATAACCCCTGGTACGACGGGGAAACCCGGGAAATGGCCGGCAAAGAAAAACTCCTCTCCCGTAAAACGCTTGTGGCCTGTTATCTGTTCGGCATTCGCGCTCTCGATGCCGTCAACGAACAGGAATGGCTCCCGATGGGGGAGAAATGCCTTGACGTCGGTCATGTTTGGGACAGTAGCATGATGGGCATGGCTTGGGAAGGTGGTCGAATTGACACTCAAGGTGTCAAATGCTAATTTCCGACCGATTTAGTCAGGGATACGAACTGATCGAATCTGACAAAGAGGAACAAAATGGAGTTGAAAGATCTGTATGCCTTGATGGAGAAATTCGAAAAAAGCGGGCTTTCAGAGCTGGGCTACAAGAAAGATGGCACCGAAATAAGCCTGAAGAAGCCCTCTGCCACGCCGTCATATGGCCCGCCCGCATACCCGACAGCGCCTGAAACGCATCCTGCCCCATCAGAAGCGCCCCAGGCGGGATCCGGGACCGAGCTCATCAGGGCGCCTCTCGTGGGAACATTCTATCGCGCCCCCGCCCCTGATGCGCCACCTTTTGCGGAAAAGGGCGACATGATCAAGAAGGGGAAGCCCATCTGCATCCTCGAGGCAATGAAGCTGATGAACGAGTTCCAGGCCGAGTTCGACCTGGAGATCGTCGAGATACTCGTGGACGATGGCAAAATGGTCGAGTTCGGCGCGCCTCTTTTTGAGGTGCGCAGGATATGATCCAGAGTCTGCTGGTAGCGAATCGGGGTGAGATCGCTCTCCGTGTCATTCGTACGTGCCGCGAAATGGGCATCCGCACAGTCGTGGCGCATTCCGTGGCAGACCGTGATTCCCTGCCGGTGCGGAGCGCGGACGCGAGCGTCTGCATCGGCCCCGCGCCGGCCCGGGACAGCTATCTGAACATCCGCAACCTCGTGACGGCGGGTGTCCTCTGCGGCTGTGACGCCGTCCATCCGGGCGTCGGCTTCCTGTCAGAGAACGCCGCCTTCGCCCGTGAAGTGCGCGATGCGGGGCTCATTTTCATTGGCCCCGACCCCGATGTCATCGAGCTGCTGGGCGACAAGATAAGGGCAAAGCGCTCGGCGATGGACCTGGGCATCCCCGTGATCCCGGGAAGCGCGGGCCCCGTCGGCAATGTGAAGGAAGCGCTTGACGCCGCGGGGTCCCTCGGCTATCCGCTGATCGTGAAAGCGGCGGCGGGGGGCGGCGGCAAGGGCATGCGCATTGTCAGGAGCGATCGGGAGCTGTCCGACGTGCTGGCCGTGGCGTCGCAGGAGGCAATGAAGGCATTTGCGGACGGCACAGTCTATCTTGAGAAGTACCTTGAGAATCCCCGGCACGTCGAGATCCAGATTGTCGCCGACCGCAAGGGCAATGTCGTGCATCTTGGCGAACGTGACTGCACTGTCCAGCAGAACCACCAGAAGCTGATCGAGGAAAGCCCGTCCATCGTCGTGACACCGGAGCTCCGGTCCCGCATGGGGGAAGACGCCGTGCGCCTGCTCCGTGTCCTGGGCTATACAGGCGCAGGGACCGTGGAGTTTCTCGTCGACGAAGGCAGGCACTATTTCATGGAGGTGAACGCCCGGGTGCAGGTGGAGCACCCTGTCTCCGAGGCGGTGACGGGTATCGACATCATCCGCCAGCAGATCCTCGCGGCGAGTGATGAAGCGATGGAGTTCCGCCAGGAGGACGTCATGCTCGGGGGCTACGCGGTGGAATGCCGGATCAATGCCCGCTCGGCGGGCCGGGTGACGCGATTTGAAAGCCCCGGCGGTTTCGGCGTCCGCATGGACACGTTCCTCTACGCCGGCTACTTCGTCCCTCCCTGGTACGATCACCTGGTGGCGAAGCTCATCTGCGTGGGCCGTACGCGACCCGAAGGGCTGCGGCGCATGGAGAGGGCCCTGGGCGAGCTCACGATCGAAGGCATCGACACGAATACCGCCATGCAGCGAAAGATCGTCGCGCATCCGCGATTCCGCAAGGGCGTGTATGGGACAAGCCTCTTGGGCGACCTTCTGAAAGAGGGGGCACTGTCATGAAGTCAAAGGGGATCCAGGGCTGGATCCGCGGCCGCATCGAGCACCCGGTACAGAAGAAGCATGACGAGCGGCTCCTTATCGACGAAACGCATTCCTGTCCTTCCTGTCATCGGCACCTTTCGGCCCAGGAGCTGGAGGCGACGCTGTACGTCTGCCCGCATTGCCAACATCACTTCCGGCTCACCGCGTGGGAGCGCATCCGCTTCACCGCGGATGAAGGCGTTTTCCAGGAGCTTTCCTCGGAGATCGAGACGGCCAACCCCCTGGAGTTCCCCGACTACGAGCAGAAGCTCGACGCGGCGTTCCGCAAAACCGGGATCAAGGAGGCGGTGGTGACCGGGCTCTGCCGGGTGGACGGCCACGAGGTGGTGCTTGCGATCATGGACTTCCGATTCATCGGCGGGAGCATGGGCGCGGTGGTGGGGGAGAAGGTGATGCGGGCGATGCTCGTCGCGGCGGAACAGAAGCTGCCGTTGATCGTCTTTACGTCTTCCGGCGGCGCACGGATGCAGGAGGGGATTCTTTCGCTGATGCAGATGGCAAAGACCGCGGTCGCGACGCAGGCTCTCGACAAGGCGCGCTGTCCCTACTTCGTCGTCCTCACCGACCCGACCACCGCGGGCGTGCTTGCCTCTTTCGCGATGCTCGGCGATGTCACCCTTGCCGAGCCGGGCGCGCTCATGCGTTTTGCGGGCGCGCGGGTCGTGGCGGGAACCATTCGAGAGAAGGTGCCCGAGAACTTCCCCCTCTCCCAGTATCATTACGAGCGCGGCTTCATCGACCTTATTGTGCCGCGGCAGGACATGCGCGCAACACTCGGTTTTCTCCTGCGCACGCATGTGCAGGCGGCGGGAGGCAAGGGATGAGCGACCCCAGCGTCAGGGAAAAGATCCAGGAGCTGAAAACCATCGCGGAGAAGTCCCATATCGACATCACGCGCGAGCTCGCGGAGCTGGAAATCAAGCTGAAGGGCACACCCGTGCCGGAGAATGAGGCGTGGCGCAGGGTGGAGCTCGCGCGCCATCCGGAACGTCCGACGACCCTCCAGTATGCGCAGGCCATATTCGACGATTTCAT
>PMDT01000356.1 GCA_003154555.1 Spirochaetaceae bacterium | reverse complement strand
TGCCAAATGATGAGGACGTAAGCCATCGAGAGAACGATCACGTTCAGCCAGGTCCTCAGACCCGCGCCGATCAGGTTGCGGTACGCCAGTTTAAACGCGATCATGGCCGACTGCCGGCTTCCGTGAGTTCCGGGATGGCGATGTCTTGTGCCACCCGCCCGTCTTCAAGCACGATTTTGCGTCGAAGGTAGTGGATCACCTTGTCGTCATGCGTGGCGAAGATGAAGGTGNNCAGGCCCGAGCCGATCTGGCTGGCAAGGCGGATGCGCTGGCTCTCGCCGCCCGACAACTGGGCTGGTCGGGAATTGACCTTGTCCGAAAGACCGACCCATTCGAGGATGTCAAGCACCGCTTTCCGGCGCTCCCCGGTTGTGTTCTTGAGCAGAAGCAGGGGAAATTCGACGTTTTCGAAAACGGTGTACACCGGCAGCAAGTTGAACGTCTGAAAGATGAACCCGATGTGCTCATTGCGCAGACGGGCGGCCTCTTTGTGGGACAGGTCGCTGATGGAATGGTTTAGGACGACGGCCTTCCCCTCGGTCGGCGAGTCGAGCGATCCGATGATGTTGAGCAGCGTGGTCTTTCCCGATCCGCTCGGGCCGATGACGCCGTGAATGCTTCCGGCGGCAATTTCTATATCAACCTTGTCGAGTGCAAGGAGGGCGCCGAAGGATTTGCTGAGTCCTTTGATCTTGAGAATGATCGCCCCCATAATATTCGCCAAGTCTATGGGATTGCCAGGTATCTGTCAATAGAATCTGAGATATCAGGACTTAAGGGATAGAAAACGTTTTGCCGTAAGAACATAAATGTTGGCCGCTTCGAAAAGCTGATCGACTTCGACGTATTCGTCAACCTGGTGGGGCATATGCCGCGGTCCAGGACCATTCACCAGGCACGGTATGCCTTTTATCGAGCTGAGAAAGGTCCCATCCGTGGCACCCGGGACGCCATTCCAGACAGGTGCCCGCCCGGTAATCTCCTGAAATACCTCTGCGGATATGCCGGCAATAGGCTCGTCTTTCGTTATTCCTACAACAGGTCGGTCCTCGATGAATTCGATGTCCGCATGAAAATCAGGATCGACGGAAGCGAGCAGCCTGAGGATCCCGCGCAGATCCTCCCGCACCTGCTCGTGGCTCTGGGCAAGAGTCGTGCGTATGTCGACATACGCTTCGGCCTCGCCCGGCATGACGTTGAGCTGCGCAGGGCTTCCGGCAGTCGGAGACCGCAAAACAGTGAATGTCACAGAGGGCAGGCCCAGGAAGGGGTCGCGACCGCAACGAGCTTTCTCCTCCGCCTCGTACTTTTCAAATGCAAGAATGATGCGCGCAAGCCGGGTATTCGGGTTGACGCCGGATAACGGCATCGCCCCGTGGGCCATCCTGCCTTGCACGCGCACGATTGCGCGGATCGCGCCTTTCATGGAGATGCAGAGGTTGTTCTCCTCCGGCTCCGGCACGAGGCAGGCAGTAACGTCGTCGGCGTGACCGGCCCGGATGTAGTGCTTGATGCCGATCATCATGCCTTCCTCGTCGCAGACGAAGCCCAACCGCATTCTGCCGCACCATCCCGTGTTCGCGCGCGCGAGAGAGCGCGCCGTCATGAGCGCCACAGCAAGGCCCGCCTTCATGTCGCAGGATCCCCGGCCGTACAGCCTGCCGTCGATCACCTCCCCGCCAAAGGGGTCGCGCCGCCACCTGTCGCGGCTCCCTTCGCTCACGACATCCGTGTGCCCTTCGATCATCAGGCAGGGGCCGGGGCGCCCCGAATCTATGGTGACGATGATGTTTTCCCGACCCTCAACGACCTGCTCGATCAGAGGCTCGATGGAGAGCTCGCGCCGGATCCAATCCGCAAGGTAGGCGACAACGTTCCTTTCCGTCTCGCCTGTCTCCGGGCGGATCACCGAGTCGATGCGCACGAGGTCCTGCGTCAGCCGCACGAGCTCCCCGCGATCAACCGAAGAAAGAAGGTGTCGTTCCTCCGCGGAGATCATTCCTGGCGGGCCTTTTCCACGGCCTTGACCAGCCGGGTGATCGTTGCATTCACAGGGGCGGCGATCCCGAGCTTTGCAGCCTCCCGCACGATCGCGCCATTCATGAAGTCGATCTCCGACGGGCGCTTCCGATCAAAGTCCTGGAGCATGGAGGAACGATTCGCACCCGTCATGCGCGCGACCTCTTTCACCCGGCCGATGGGATCCGGGTACGACAGATTGATGCCTCGTGCGCGGGCAACGGCGACTGCCTCATTCACAAGGTCTTCCACCAGGGATTGCGTCTCCTCCGATTCGAGCAGGCGGCCGTTTGTCTGTGCCGTCAGGGCCGTCAAGGCGTTGATGCCTACATTGATCACCAGCTTGCTCCAGATCAAGCCCGACACATCTTTTTCGACATGCGTTTCGAAGCCGGAACCGGTCAGGGCGTCCGCAAGAGCCGTCAACCGCCCCGTGCTGCCATCGGACATGCTCATGTGCGTCGGTCCTGCCCCCGCGTGGCGGATGCGGCCCGGCCCGAGAAATGTCGCGCCCTGCGACGTGACACCGGCTGCCGTACGCTCCGCCCCGAAATGCGCACGGATGATTTCCTCGTTTCCCAGCCCGTTCTGCAGCGTCAGGACAATTGCAGTGGGCGAGGCGATGCCGGAAAATTGCGCCGCCGCGTCCTCCGTGGCCGTGGATTTCACGAATATGATGAGAGCCTCCGCGTCGGCGACGGCGCGAGGATCCGCGCTGGCCCGCGGCCGCGCAACGGTCACGGCACCCGTGGCCGCCTCCTCGATGGCAAGCCCTGCGGAGGCGATGGCATCGACATGCTCGCGATAGACATCGTAGAGCACCACGTCATGGCCTGCCAGCGAAAGCTTCCCGCCGAACAGGGAACCCATGGCGCCCGAGCCGACGATCGCGATCCTCATGACGATGTCCCATTGCTGATGACGTTCTCCATGTCCTTGTCCTTCCCCCGACGACTGTCTCAATCCTCGAATGGCATCTCGATGTGCTGGAGATCTCTCGTAAGGAACGCTTCGGGGAATATCTCGCGCGCTTCGCCCAACAGCGTCTTGAGCTCGCGCTCCGCGTACCGTGGGCTGTAGTGGATGAGACCGAGCTTCTTCACGTTGCCTTCCCGCGCAAGGCGCGCCGCCTGCGCGGCTGTCAGGTGCCTCTTCTCCGCCGCGGTGTCGGTGAACTCATTGGAGAACATCCCCTCGCAGATGAAGAGGTCCGCGTTGCGCGCGAAGTCCGCGAGCCCGGGCGCCGCGGTCGTGTCGGTCGCAAAACAGAACTTGCGGCCTTTCCGCTCGCCGCCCATCACCTGGTCGGACCGCACCGCCGTTCCATCGGGAAGACAGATCTCTTCCCCGCTCTGAAGCTTCGACCACAACGGGCCGCGCGGAACCCCGAGGGCCAGTGCCTTGTCGGGGAAGAAGATGCCCGGGCGCACGTTTTCCACCAGGCTGTAGGCGAGGCACGGCTTTGTATGGACGAGGGCGTGCGCGCTGATGGCATACTCCGGGGTCTGCACGATCGTCGTGCCTCCCTCGATCTCGCGCACGACGATCTCGTAGTTGATATACATGTCAAGCGTGCGGCGCATCGCATCCACGAACTCGCGGATCTTCGGCGGTCCGTAGATGCAAAGGGGCTCGCTCCTGTCCACCTGGGACGAGAGCATCAGGATGCCCGGGAGACCGGTGACGTGATCGGCGTGCGTGTGGGAAATGAAGATGCTCGTGATCTTCTTCCACCGCAGATTCAGCCTCCGCAGCCCGATCTGCGTGCCTTCGCCGCAATCGAAAAGGAAGAGCTCACCCTCGCGACGGACGAGGACGGAGGTGAGCCCCCTGCCCGGCAGGGGCATCATTCCCCCCGTTCCCAGAACGAATACTTCGAGATTCATGACCGCCGCATCTTTCTATTCCGGGAGCTCGATGATCCTGCCGGCCAGGGCGGGGATCTCCCGGGCCGCCTCGGCGAGAGACGCGCGGTTGGCGATCACGGCGGTAAAACCTTTCCCGGCCGAAGCGCGCAGAAGCCGCGCCGCTTCCCCGATCCCCTTCCTGTCCGTGGCAAGGAGCGAGCGCCTTCGGGCCTGGCGCGCGTCGTCGGTGACACCGTGCAGCTTGCGCTGGATGCTGACAAAGCCCTTCTCTCCCGGATCGAGCGGCCGGTCCTCCCTGCCGACGGTACCGATGACGGCGTGGTCGACCTCGACCGCGTCCAGCTCCGCCCGCTCCATCAGCGCGAGGCCTTCGTCGAACGCATGGAGCGTCCGGACGATGTGCGGGTCGCGGTAGGATCCCATCAGGAAAAGACCGTCCATGTTACGCGGGTAGGAGAAGGCTCCATAGGCGCCGCCTTCCATGCGCACTTTTTCCCAGAGATAACCCGTGGAGAGCATGTGCCCAAGAACCGCGATCGGCCCGCTCAGGGGATGATCAAAGCGGATGCCCGGCATTGCCCGCGCGACGTACCCGACAGGCGCGCTGGCCACGAGCGATTCCGCGCTGAGCCCCGCAGGACGCGCCGCCGCGCTTGCCGCCGCATCAGCGGTCGCCTCCATCCCGGCGGGCAGCGCCGAGGCGAGTTGGTCTACCGCGCGCGCCGTTTCTTCGAAGCAGTCAGCCGCGGACGTTGCATTGGCGATGAGAAGCTTTTTCGAAAGGAGCGCCACGCGGATATGCTCGAGTGCGCCGGCGACACGGGGAAGCTCCGTCTCCAGCGATCCCGCGAGCTTTTCAAGGTACAGGAGCTGGGTAATACCCCTCCACTCCTCCTCCCGCGCGACGGACGCGGAGATCATGCCGGCGGCACGGAGCATGGCAAACTGGTGGCCGCCCGGGACGAGCGCGGCCTTCATGTCGTTGCGCAGCTCCAGGATCATGTCCCGCAGCCTTTCCAGGTCGCGAAAGTCGGCCGCGGCCAGGAGACGAGCGATCAACGCAGTGGCTTCCGACAGATTCTCGCGCAGGAAACGCGTGCGGAAAAACACGTGCTGGGCAAAGGCCGTCTCGCTGCCGGCGATTCCTCCTGCGTCGAGTGCCGCGGAGAAGCCGCCCGTCAGGCGGAAAAGATCGAGCGCCACTTCGTCGTAAGGAGCGCCGGGGAGCCCGGAGCCGCACACTGCCTTGCCAAA
Source organism: Spirochaetaceae bacterium (assembly GCA_003154555.1). Lineage (GTDB taxonomy): Bacteria > Spirochaetota > Spirochaetia > SZUA-6 > Fen-1364 > Fen-1364. Next base: position 1,804 of record PMDT01000356.1, on the reverse strand, counting down.
AAGGGGAAGAAGAAGCGAATGCTCGCCGGCCAATGAATCCGTCGGGAAGATAAGGTCCAGGTAGACGATCTCGTTTGTGAAGATGTCATGCAGCGCAAGCTGCACTCCTGCCGGTGTGATCGTGTCCCGGTGGGGGATCCGCTCCACGGCTTCTGGAATGTCCGCTCTGCGCAGCGACGGGATCAGGGCGAGGGATTCGGGTGAATCCGGTGCCTCCTGGTATTCCTTGAAAGCGCGCGTCTCTCCGCGCACCGCATCCTGCTCCGCGGACGACAGGCGCGACCAGGCGGATGCAATCCTCGCCTGTTCTTCTTCCTGCTCCCGCTGTTCCTGCATCCGATCGGCGTCGACGATCAGCGTGAGTCGATGGTGATTGGAGATGAACCCCGCTTCGATCCGCTTTTCGAGATAGCGCGGATCGGCGGCCATGCGCGCCGTGAGCTCTTTCATGGACCGCGAAAACTCCAGCGCGTCAAAGGGATCCGCGCCGTGGACCCAGCCGCGCAAGGCGCGTCCCATGAGGCGGAGGCCATAAGGCGATCCGCCTCCCCTGATCTCCCGATGGCGGAACTCCACCCGGTTGATCATCGACTGCACGAGCCCCCGGTCGAGCCCGTCATGCGCGAGCAAGCCCAGCGTGTCGAGGATGAGACGCGTGATCCGATCCTCCCGGTCGACTTCCGTTCCCCGTAGTCCCACCGCGAATATCATCTGCTTCAGATCGGTCTCCAGACCGGTCACGGGGGAAAGATCTTCGCCGAGCCCCGAGTCGATGAGGGCCTTGCGGAGCGGCGAGCCGGCGCTTTCCACGAGGACTTCTGAAAGCACCTCGTGCGTGACGAGCTCCACCGCGTCGGTGACGGCCGGGAGGAGCCATGCGAGCGTAATGATCGCGCGCTTTGAAAGCGGGGTCTCAGGCATCACGGGGTAGGTCTTCACCACCCTGTGCGGCGCGGTCCAGGACTTCTGCAAGGGAACCGACGCGTCGACGCGCTGGGCCGTGTAGCCGCAGAGCAGCTTCTCATCGAGGAAGGCGAGCAGCTCTTCGATCGGAATATCGCCGTAGAGGAAGATGCGGCAGTTGGAGGGGTGATAGAAGCGCGCCTGGAACGCGCGCGTCGCCTCCAGGGAGAGCCCGGGGATCTGCGCCGGGTCCCCGCCGGAGTCGTAGCGGTAGGGCGTGTCCGGCATCAGCGAGCGCGCCGTCCATTCCGCCGCGATGGAATCGGGGCTCGCCCGCGCGCCTTTCATCTCGTTGTAGACGATGCCGACATACCGGGGCGCATCCGCGCCATCCCCCGCCTCCAGGCGCCATGCCTCCTGCATGAAGGTTTCCTTCCGCAAGAGGGGGTGGAAAACCGCATCCCCGTAGACGGCCAGGAGGTTGAAAAAATCCGCGTGATTGCAGCTCGCCGCGGGATAGACCGTGCGATCCGGGTAGGTCAGGGCGTTGAGGAACGTATGCATGCTCCCCTTCATGAGCACGGAGAACGGCTCCTTCACGGGATATTTTTTCGATCCGCTCAGGACGGAGTGTTCGACGATATGGGAGACTCCCGTGTCGTCGCGCGGCGGCGTGGTGAAGCAGAACGCAAAGAGGTTTTCCGTGTCGGTGGTGGCGAGGTGGAGAACCTCGCATCCTGTCACCCGGTGGCGCAGATGCAGGCCATCCGCCCGGTATTCTGGCAGCGCACGCCGCGACATGACGTCGAAGCCGCGGATGGATTCACGGGTTTTCATGGCCCAATCAATATACGGATCGTACCCGGCCGTGTCTATCGCAGTCACTCCTGGTGACATTCGC
>PMDT01000385.1 GCA_003154555.1 Spirochaetaceae bacterium | reverse complement strand
TCTTTTCCCGGATGATCTCGTAGATACGCACGGGGAGATTCTTCCCCTTCACCGTCATCAGGTCGATCTCGCGGCAGAGGTACTCACCTTCCACCTTCTCATGGACCGCTTCGGTGATCAGGGAGCCGGTGCCGTACTGCTTGTTTGCGCCTTCCAGCCGCGCAGCGAGATTCACCGTGTCGCCGATGCTCGTGAAGTCCATGCGATTCTTCGCGCCGACGCTGCCGTGAACGACCTGCCCGGTATTGATGCCGATGCCGATGTCGATAACGGTCGCCGCCGACTCCGAGGCCTTGCGCGCCTCCGCTGCCATGGCGCGGCGGATTTCGAGACCCGCTTTGCAGGCGTTGATCTCTTTGCGCGCGCCGTCGAATTGCGCCATCATTTCATCCCCGACGTACTTGTCCACGTCCCCTTCATTCGCCTCAATGATGGAGGTTTGGAGGTCCAGGTAGTGATTGAGGAGCTCGACCACCTTGTCGGGCTCCATGCCTTCGCACAGGGTCGTGAAGCCGCGGATGTCCGTGAAAAGGAATGTGAGATCCTTGGTTTCCGTGGTCGGTTTTCCCATCTCGGCGTGTTGAAGTGTCGATTGCGAGATATAGGGGATGACGCCGCGGATGACGTTCGCCATGTGGTTCACTTCACTGGAGAGAAGCTTGATCTCGTCATGAGTGTGCACGCGATCTTTGTAGACCAGCAGGTCGGAGGAAAACCGGAGCTGTCCCCTGACCATGTTGGACAGGACATTCGCAATGGAGTTCACGCTCATGCGGAGGAAAAGGATGGGGAACACGATGGCGCGCCCGAACAGGTAGATCAGGAAAACCGAGGCATACATGAACAGGGCGGCAATGACGAACACCTTCACCTGCGTGCGGAAATAGGGCTCGTAAATCACGTCGCGGGCGTAGTCCACCTTTACGTAGCCGATGAATGTCGTGCTGAGGGACACGGGTGCGAGAAACTCGTAGGTCTTGGCCTGCGCGTTGTAGCGGCTGGTGGTTGCGGTGAAAGCATCGATCGACGGCGCGGTCTGGCCGATGATCGACCGATCGGTGCTGCCCCAGACCACGAAACCGCCTGCCTTGGCGTCCTTGCGGTAGAATGACAAGGTGTTGAACCGCGTGAAAGCCGCGGCCGAGCCGGTCGGGAGGTTCTTTTTCGCCTCGGCGGCGAAATAGTCATCCAGCGAGATGCGGTCCTTGTCCGTCGGATTGGCCTTCACGACGCTCGCCGTCCTGTCGGCCAGCCCTTCGCCGTTGGCATTCACTGACGCCAGTATCGTCCTGCTGAAATCGCGCAGAAGGAGGAAGGCGAGCACGAATATGATCACGAGGATGAGCGGCACGAACGTCATGATGAGCTTTCTCTGGATGCCCTGCCTCTGGACAACGGCGGCCGGTGTGCGGGGCTGCTGACCGCCGCTGCGGCGGAACTCCAGATACTCCTGGAAGGCGACATCGCGTTTGCTGATGCTGAGGATGAGCATGACGATGAAGTACCCGTTGTAACCCAGGGAGATCAGCGCCACGGCAAAGGTGACCGGGGGAAAGCCCGCGAAATAACTCGCGCTTGCGGCCCTGTTCGTGAGATCCAGGATCACCAGCGCGACCACGAGACCGGAGGAAAGGATAGTGAGCGCGATCGGGATGGGCAGCTCGGGATTTGCAACGACGGCGAACCGGGGAGGGAGAAAGAGCGCGGCGATTTTCCACAGGCAGATCAGCGGGATCAGGTAGGCGAGCACGGTCACCGCCCACTGCGCCCCGACGTCGGAGGGATTGGACCCGAAGAGCCGCTGCCCGAGCATGCGCGGGTTGAAGCCCCCCAGCGCGGAGCTCAGAAAGGGAAGCACGAACCAGAAGATGATGATCGCGGAGTACACGACCTCCGCCACGTGCATCGTGAGCCTCGAACGCGGAATCGTCTGCATCGCTTAGCCTCCCACCTGGTCGATCACCTTCTGCTTTTGTCGAGCCTTGTCGAGATAGTCGCCGGCCTGTTCGTAGTCAACCTGAACGCCCACGACGGTCTCCAGGAGACTGATGGCGTCCTTGTAGTTCTCCGCGCGGTACGCATCGACGCCCTGCGCATAAATGTCCTTGATCTTGTCGAGGATCGCCTGCGCCCTTGTATCGAGTGACGCCTGCTTTGCCTGGTCGCTCGTCGTGCGCCCCAGGGCGTTTATCTTGCGCTGCGCGGAGACGAGCTGGCCCGAGCCGATGAGCTTGTCGATATCCGCCACGGTGGCGTCGAATGTCGCGGCAGTGTCGGCCTTGCCGCGGATGGCGGTGATCTGCTTTTTCAGGGCCGTCGCCTCCGCCGTGCGCGACGCAGCCAAGGCCGCGTCGGTGCGCGTGTCGGCGTTCGGGTAGTCCTTCAAGGCGAANNGCGTCGGCGTATTTCGCCTCGGAGAGGAGGGTCTGGAATGTCGCCACACGCGCGGCGACGAGCTTTCCAACGGCCGTCTTCACGGTGCTCATCAGGGCCGCAGCAGTGGCATTCTTCGGGTCGATATCAAGCGCCCGGGAGACGTTCGGGTAAGCATCGGTGTACTGCTTTTCCTGCGTCGCGGCAGGCGTCTTGTCATTCATGCCGGCCAGGGAGGCTTTTGCTTTTACAATGTAGGAATCGGCGAGCTTTGCCCGGTCCTGCGCCGTGTCGACAAGCATCTTCTGCACCGCGGGGTCCTTCGCGTCGATCCGCGAAGCTGTTTGCAGCGACACGAACAGCGCGTAGTTTTCGTCGTCCGTCCGTTTCGGCTTCGCCAGCGTCTTTGTGGCGGCAGTGACGTTCACCTTCAGCTTCTGGTCCTTGAAGTTGTCGATGAGGTCGAGATACTGCTGCGCCTGGGTGTTGCTCGGATCGAACTGCAAGGCGGTGTTGAAGTAGTCCCTGACGCGGGGGATCTGGTCGAATGCCTGCCTGCTGACGAGGTAGAGCTGGTACTCCTCTATGCCGGCGGTGGTCAGGGCCTGCGCCTTGCTCTGATCGTCGAGCTTTTGAATCAGAAACTTGTCGCCCGTCGACGTGCAACCGAGCACGAAAAGCGCGACAAGCGCGACCGCAAGAAGAGCCTTCTTCATACCCTCAGCTCCTGTGGTAGTGAGTATAGCCCTTCTTCTGCCGCCGGGACAAGTCCGGTGCCGGTGCACGGGAGCGTCGAACGGCCCGCAGGTTCGGGCGCTGCACGCGCCGCCGCTCAGGCCATGCCCTCCAGCCTGCCCTCCCGCTCGGCGGTGATGTAGTTCATGCAGAACTGGTCCTTGCCGGCGAGGGCCTCGGCCACGAAGATGTTGGCCATCATGCGCGGGTCCAGCGGGTCGACGATCGCGGAATCCAGGCCCTTGCCGATGGCCATGGCGACAAAGACCTGGTTCACCAGCTTCCGTTTCGGCAGGCCGTAGGAGACATTGGAGAGCCCGCAGGTCTTGTGCACGAGCGGATGTATCGTGCTGATTTTCTCCACCACCCAGAGGGCGCCCATCGCGGAGTCGCCATTGGTGCTCACCGGTCGGATCAGGGGATCGACGAAAATGTGATCGGGCGGAACCCCGTCGTCCTCCAGCCGCTTGATGAGGCCGTCGGCAACTGCCCAGACCGCCTTCATGTCGTCAGTCATGCCGCTGTCGTCCAGGCTCAAGGCGACGACGCGCGCGGCATACTTCTTGACGAAAGGAATGAGGGCCTTGTAGCGATCCGCTTCCGCCGAGATGGAGTTCAGGAAGGGTTCCTTGCCCGCCATCGCGAGGCCCGCCTCCACGGCCGCCGGCCGGGGGGAGTCGATCGACAGGGGCGCCTCCGTGACCTTCCGGATCGTCCCGATGAGCCATTGCATCTTTTCCACTTCGTCTGTCGGGAAGGCCCCCGCATTCACGTCGATCCAGCTCGCACCCGCCTGGACCTGCTTCGTGGCCAGGCTCTGGATGGCCGCGGCATCCTTCTCCTCGATGGCCTTGCGGATCTGCTTGCGCGTGGAATTGATGAGCTCGCCGATAATGAGCATGGATCACCTCTCTGGTTTGCGGGAATGGTGGAAAGTATGGCGCATCATAGGAGGCAACCCGGCGAAGGTCAAGATTCCCCAGCAATTCTCAGTATGATAACTGAATGATGCAGTTCTCATTTTGTCCCATGATATGCGGCCGTTTTCAAAGTGTGCATACCTGTTCCAGACCTCAGGAAGGTCCAAACTGAGAACTGCTGAGATTCCCCACTGCCGATGGACCTTAGGCACCTGTGTCGAATGAGTATCCGACCTCCCGGAACTCCGAGCGGAACTCCTTCACCTCGTCGCCGACGAATTTCTTGTCGATCAGGCAGCGCTTGAAAAGGTCCGCAATGCGCTCCATCTCCGCTTCCTTCATGCCGACCCGCGTCATTTCCTGGACGCCGAGCCGGATACCGGCAGGGCTTGTTGCATGGTCCAGCGGCTCGAAGGGCAGGAGATTCATGTTCACGATGATGCGGTTGTCCTTCAGGTCGCGGGCCGCGGCGTCCCCGCCCCCGTGCGCGCTCATGTCGATTGCCACCTGGTGGCTCTCCGTGAACCCGAACTGCTCCGCCTGCACCGCGAATCCGGCGTCGTACAGCTTGCGCGCGAGATGCTTCGCGTTGGCGATCACCTGCCGCGCGTACTCGGCGCCGAACTCCAGCACCTCGTACGTTGCAAATGTCAACGCGACCAGCGTCTCCAGGTGGTGGTTAGAGGACGAGCCGGGAAAGGCGCCCTTGTCGATCCGTCGCCATTCCTCGTCGTCGAGATTGGAAAGGATAACGCCGCGCTGTGAGCCGAAGAAGGTCTTGTGCGTGCTGCCCGTCACGATCGCGGCGCCTTCACCCAGCGGATCCTGGAACTGACCGCCGGCCACGAGGCCCAGCACGTGGGCCGCGTCGTAGATAAGGTGGATGCCTTTCTTCCGACAGTAGGGAGCCAACTCCTTCACCGGCTCGGGAAAAAGAAAGAGGCTCTTGCCCATGATGAGGACCTTGGGATCGAAAGACTTCAGGATGTCCAGCGTATGGTCCACATCGATGTGCCAGCCGTCCGCCGTGAGGGGGAAGTTCACGATGTTCTTCGTGTACTTGCCGACCGAGCCGGCTTTGTGGTGGCTGATGTGCCCGCCGGCCGGGGTGGAGTTCACCATGACGATGTCACCCCAGCGGATGTAGCGGCTGAACACGGCGTCGTTTGCGATGGTGCCGCTGATCGGACGCACGTCGGCGTGCTTGCAGCGGAAAAGCCCCTTCATCTGCTGCTTCAGCAGTGTCTCGATCTCGTCGATGATTTCCGTGCCCTGGTAGTACCGCTCCCCGGGGTGTCCCTCCGCGTAGCGGTGGGCGAAGTCGGATCCCATGATGCCACGGACGCGTCGGCTTGTCACGTTCTCACTGGCGATCAGGTTGATGCACGCCCCGCGCCAGTCATTCTGCTCTTTGACCAGCGCTTCGATATGAGCCGCGTTTCGCTCGTACATGAATCGTCCTTTCTTCTCTCCTGGCGCTAGAGTGCCGCGAGGAACTCGTAAGCGCGGTCATCCACGCCGGGAATCCCCTCGTGCCCGAAATCGGGGTAGACGAGCATGCTCTTCCGGCACGTCATGCGATTGTAGGCGGCAAACTGCGTCGATGCCGGGCAGATCGTGTCCATGAGTCCCGTCGCAAGGCAGGTCTCCGCGCGTATGCGCGGGGCGAGGTACTGCACGTCGATGTATCCCAGCTTCGTAAACACTTCCAGTTCGCGCTCGTGGAGCGGGTCGTAGGTGCGGAAATACCAGGCAAGCTCTTCGTAGGCCTTCTCGGCAAGATCCATCTCCCAGACGCGCTCGTAGTCGCAGAGAAAGGGATAGATCGAGAATGCACGGCGGATGCGCGGCTCCAGCGCAGCGCAGACGAGCGTCAGCGCCCCGCCCTGCGATGCGCCGGTGGCGCCCACGCGGTCGGGGTCGACATCGGGCATGCCCATCACGATACCGGCGAGCTGTGCGGTGTCCAGAAAGACCTGGCGGAAGAGCAATTTGTCCGGCACGTCATCAAGCCCGCGGATGAAATGCCCCCTCCACGTCGTTCCCTTGACGCCGCCCTTGTCTTCAGAAAGGCCGCCCTGCCCGCGGCAATCAAGCGCTGCGGCGGTAAAACCCAGTGCCGCCCAGCGCAGCTTGTCCGCCCAGTCCCCGCTGTTGCCGGTATATCCATGGAAAAGAAGGATGGCCGGGTGACGGCCCTTTGGTTTCGCGGGCCGCACAAGCTTGGCATGTATCCGCGCACCGCCAACGCCTGTGAAATAGAGATGGAAGCACTCGGCGTAGGGGGCGCTCATCGCAACGGGAATCAGCTCGACGCGTGGATCGACGGCGCGCAACTCCGCCAGCGCGCGCTCCCAGTACGCGTTGTGATCGATCGGCCGCGGGTTCCTGCCCTCGTAGCGTCGGAGCTCCTCCAGCGGCATGTCGATGAGCGGCATCGTCTCTCTCCCCTGCATGCAGAATAACGGGCGCTCAGCACGCCCATTCCCGGGCCAGTTGAAGGTTCAGACTATAGGCAGTTGCGCAATTCTTCGCAACAACACCCCCGGGCAGGCGACAAATAGTGC
>PMDT01000309.1 GCA_003154555.1 Spirochaetaceae bacterium | reverse complement strand
CGAGGTGACCTCGTGCACGAGATGCAGCCCGATGAAGAGCTGGTCCTGGCCGGACGGAAGCACGCCGACCTTGTGCAGGTCCCACACTTTGTTCAGGAGATTCTTGCCCATACCTTCAGGTGACCTCTTCGCCGCGCGAGACGATGACTTTGCCCGTCCGCACCATTTCTATGACCCCGTAGCGGCCGAGCATCCGGTGCAGCGCGTCCACTTTCTCCGAGTTGCCGGTGACCTGCACGGTGAGCGCCGTCTCCGCGAGGTCCACAACCTGCCCCTTGAACGTGTGCACGACGTCGAGGACTTCGGTGCGCTTTTCCGGCGCGCAGCTCACCTTCACCAGCGCGAGCTCGCGCTGGATGACGTCCTTGCCGGTATTGTCGGTCGCATGGACGACGTCCACGAGCTTATTGAGCTGGTTGATGATCTGCACGATTGTCTTCTCATCCCCCGTGGCGACGATATTCATGTGGGAGAAGGCCGGGTCATACGCTTCCGAGACCACGAGGCTGTCGATGTTGAAGCCGCGGCGGGCGAAGACGAGTGCCACCCGGTTCAGGACGCCGAACTTGTTGGCCACGTAGAGGCTCACCATGTGACGCTTCACCGATGCGGGTATCGGGCTCATGCGCGCTCCTTGCGGGGCGGTCCGAGCAGCATGTCGCGGAGGGCGGCACCGGCGGGGATCATGGGGTACACGTTGTCTTCCTTTTCCACTTCCGCGTCGATGACCACGGGGCCGTCGTTCCAGGCCAGCGCCTTTGCAATGCCTTCCTTCACGTCCCCGATGCGCTTGATGCGGATGGCCTTGCAGCCGTAGCTCTCCGCGAGCTTCACGAAATCGGGATTCCCCTGGAGGTCCACCCCCGAGAGGCGGTTTTCATAGAAGAGATTCTGCCACTGCCGCACCATGCCGAGGTAGTGGTTGTTGATGATGAGCACCTTCAAAGGAAGCTTCAGATTCACCGCGGTGGAAAGCTCAGACATGGTCATCTGGAAGCCGCCGTCCCCCACGATCGCACAGACGAGTGCATCCGGCCGCGCAAGCTGCGCCCCGATTGCCGCGGGGAAGCCGAAGCCCATGGTCCCCGCGCCGCCCGAGCTTATCCAGTGAAAGCGCTGGTCCGTGCGGTAGAACTGGGCCGCCCACATCTGGTGCTGGCCGACGTCGGTGGTGACGACGGCCTTCCCCTCCGTCTGGCGGTAGAGCTCGTCGATGACGTACTGGGCCTCGAATGTGCCGCGCTTGTGGTAATGAAGGGGATGGAGCCTCTTCCACTCTTCGATCTTCGCGAGCCACGCCGAGGTGTCCCCGGGCTCCAGGTGCTTGTTCAGCGCCTCCAGCACCGTGCGCGCATCACCCACGATGGCGCAATTCATCGTGTAGAGCTTGTTGATCTCCGCAGGGTCGATATCGATGTGGATCTTCACNNCGGTCATCCCAGCGGGACCCCACCGACATGATCAGGTCGCAGTCCACCATGGCCTTGTTGGCATAGGCGGTGCCATGCATGCCGAGCATGCCCATGGACAGGGGGTGCGTCTCGGGGAAAGCCCCCTTGCCCAGCAGCGTGTTCGTGACCGGGATGCGCATCGTCTCCGCGAGCGTGCGCAGCTCCGCGCCGGCACCCGAGATCACCGCGCCGTGGCCCACGAGCAGAATGGGGCGTTTTGACGCGTGGAGCATACCCGCGGCGCAGGCGATCTGGGCGGGGTCCCCTGCGGATGGCACGCGATAGCCGGGGAGCTGGAACTCGTCATCATCCCGCAGATCGATGGTGGCGTTGGAGCAGTCCTTGGGGATGTCGATGAGAACCGGCCCGGGTCTCCCCGAGCGCGCGATATAGAAGGCCTCCCGCACGACACGCGGAATGTCGGCTGCTTTCTTCACGAGGTAGGAATGCTTCACGATGGGAAGCGAGATGCCCGAAACGTCGGCCTCCTGGAAGGCGTCCTGCCCGAGGCTCGCGACATTGGCCTGTCCCGTGATGATCACCATCGGGACGGAATCCATACCCGCGGTGAGGATGCCGGTGATCGTGTTTGTGGCGCCCGGGCCCGACGTGACGAGCACGACGGCCGGCTCACCCGTGGCGCGCGCATACCCGTCCGCCATGTGCGTGGCGCCCTGCTCGTGCCGGGTGAGCACGAGGTGGATTGACGAATCCACGAGCGCGTCGAACAGGGGAATGGCGGCGCCGCCGGGCAGGCCGAAGACGTACTTCACCCCCTGCCGCTCCAGCATGTGCACCACGGCCTGTGCGCCGGTGCATCGTCGCGAGTGTGTGCTGTCTTCCATGATCCTGCCTGGTGTCTAAAGTACTCTCCAGGGACGGAGACTGCCAACTGAATTCAGGCTCGTCCTTGACTCCCCGACGGGCAAAGGGATATGACGGTGGGCAGGTATGACGCACAAAGAGTGGCCATTTATCGAGGCGCAGCGCATCATCGACCGGCTGGGAAAGATCGGCGCCCGCGCGGTGACCGCGGAGACCGGCTACGGCCCGTCGGGGCTGCCCCATATCGGCACGTTCGGCGAGGTGGCGCGCACGTCATTCGTGCTCCAGGCCCTGGCAACGCTTGAGCCCGGCATCGACGCGAAGATCATCGCCTTCTCCGACGACATGGACGGGCTGCGCGATGTGCCGCGCAACCTTCCGAATGCCGACATGCTGAAGATGCACCTGGGAAAGCCTCTCACCTCGATCCCCGATCCCTTCGGGGAGGAGAAGTCTTTCGCACACTACATGAACAAGCGCCTGCGCGAGTTCCTCGATTCCTACGGCTTCCGCTACCAGTTCGCCTCCTCCACGGAGCAGTACGCGTCGGGCGTCTTCGACGAGGGCTTGCGGCGGATCGTTACCCACTATGAGGAGATCAGCGGCCTGTTCAAGGCGACCATCGCGGAGGAGAAGCGCGCGGCCTGGAGCCCGTTCTTTCCCATCTGCGAAAACTGCGGCAGGGTCTACACCACGCGCGTGACGGCGCTGGACCCCGCCACGCACAGCGTCACCTACGCCTGCGACACGCCGCTTGCCGGCCGCTATGAATGCTGCGGTCACACCGGCCGCACGAGCGTCCTCGGCGGGAGGTGCAAGGTCGGATGGAAGGTCGACTGGGCGCTGCGCTGGTATTCGCTGGGCGTCGACTACGAGATGCACGGGGAAGACCTGCTCGACTCGGCGCGGCTTTCCTCGCGGATCGTCAAGATTCTGGGCGGCGAGCCGCCGGAGCTCTTCAAGTATGAGCTGTTCCTGGATGAGAAGGGCAAGAAGATCTCGAAGAAGATCGGCAACGGCATCACGCTGGAGCAGTGGCTGCGCTTCGCCCCGGTGGATTCCCTTCTCTACATCATGTATACGAAGCCCCAGCAGGCCAAGAAGATGGGGCTGCCGATCCTTCCCGAGATCGTGGACCAGTACCTGGAGCTCGTCGAACAGTACGACGGCTCGGAAGATTCACCCGTCCCCTTCATCTCGCGCCTTTCCAGGGGGGCACACGCGGGCAAGCTGGGCGGCGGCAAAGGCATCAGCTATTCGCTCATCATCGAGCTGATCCTCGCGCTGAACCAGGACGACCCGGGCATGGTGCGCGACTATCTCCTGAAGTTCCAGCCCGACATCGCGGGCAACGTCGCCTACTACGAGCAGCTCATCCGGGACGCCCTGACCTACTACCGGGAAGTGCTGCTGCCCGCCCGCACCGTGGAGAAAGCCGATCACGCGGCGGACGCCGCGGTCGGCGCTCTGCGCGATGAGCTTCAGCGCCTGTCCGCGGCCGGTGGTTCTCCCGATGCGGAGGCCCTGCAGACACTCGTCTTCCAGGTGGCAAAGGATCGTGACATCAAGGGCCGTGACTGGTTTCGCACTCTCTACCGGATATTCCTCGGTCAGTCGCAGGGGCCGCGGATCGGCAGCTTCATCGCGCTCCTGGGGTATTCCCGCTGCATCGAGCGCCTGGAGGCGCACCTCTCCGAGGTGACATAGGAATGGCGGCGAAACAGGGCGACCGTCGGGCGCTCGCCAGCGCAAAGAAGACGCTCGCGGGAAAAGGGAAGACCGGTGGCTTGCGCCGCCTGCTCCCCTTCCTCGGTCCGGCCTTCATCGCGAGCATCGCCTACATGGACCCCGGCAACTTCGCCACGAATATCTCCGGCGGGGCGCAATACGGCTTGATGCTCCTGTGGGTGATACTGGCATCCAATCTCATCGCCATGCTCATCCAGACACTTTCGGCGAAGCTCGGCATCGCATCGGGCAAGAATCTCGCCGAGCACTGCCGCGAGCAGTTCCGCCGGCCGGTGGTCGTCATCATGTGGCTGCTCGCGGAAATCGTGGCGATGGCGACTGACCTGGCCGAGTTTCTCGGCGCCGCTCTTGGCTTCTATATCCTGCTCGGCGTCCCCCTCTGGATCGCGGGAATCATCACCGGCATCGCCACGTTCCTGATCCTGAGCCTCGAGCGGTTCGGGTTTCGCCCGCTGGAGGCGGTGATCAGCGGCTTTGTCGGCGTCATTGCCGTGAGCTACCTCGTGGAGACCATCCTCGACAAGCCCCCCATGGGACAGGTTCTCTTCCACATGGTCGTCCCGCAGCTCCGGGGACCGGAAAGCGTGCTGCTCGCCGTGGGCATCCTTGGCGCAACGGTCATGCCCCACGCCATTTACCTGCACTCATCCCTCACGCAGAAGCGGATCATCGTGCGCGATCCCGGGAAGCTGCGGCGGCTCCTGCGCTTCGAGATCATCGACGTCACCATTGCCATGGGTGTCGCGGGGCTCATCAACATGGCGATGCTCGTCATGGCCGCGGCGACATTTTTCGCAAAAGGCATCACGAGCATGGGCTCGCTGGAGGAGGCGCACCGCACGCTGGAGCCCCTCCTGGGCAAGGCGGCAAGCTGGGTCTTCGGCGTGTCACTCCTCGCCTCAGGCCTTTCCTCTTCCGCGGTGGGGACGATGGCCGGCCAGGTCATCATGCAGGGATTCCTCAAGCGGCGGATCCCCTCGTGGATACGGAGGCTGGCGACCATGGTGCCTTCCATGGTCGTGATCGCCCTCGGACTCGACCCGACGCGTACGCTCGTCATCAGCCAGGTCTTCCTCAGCTTCGGCCTTCCCTTCGCCATCATCCCGCTCGTGCTTTTCACGCAGCGCAGGGATATCATGGGAGTGCTGGTCAACAGGGGGGTTACAACAGCTCTCGCCTGGCTCACCGCCGCGTTTATCGTGGCGCTCAACGTCTATCTCCTCTACCTGACCTTTGCGGGAGGGTGATGCAATGTTCACGCACCTCCTTGTTCCCCTGGACGGTTCCGTCATGGCCGAATCGGCGCTGCCGATGGCGGCAGGGATCGCGAAACGCACCCATGCGGCGCTCACCCTCGTGCATGTCATCGAGCGAAACGCGCCGTCGGAAGTGCACAGCGAACGGCACCTCGTCACGCCGCGCGAGGCTGCGGACTATCTCGCCGAGGTGGCGCGGCGCCCGATCTTCGCGGGGCTCGCCGTCCAGACCCACGTCCACGAGGCGGAAGTGCGCGACGTGGCGCGCGGCATCACGGAGCACACCACGGAGCTCACTCCCGACCTCGTGATCATGAGCACGCATGGGAAAGGCGGTGCGCGGCGGCTGTTCTCCGGAAGCATGGCCCAGCAGGTCATCGGGCTCGGCGCAACCCCCGTGCTTCTCGTCTGGCCCGACGCCGAGGAAGGAACGCGGGAGACCTGGCGGCTCATCCTCGCGCCGGTGGACGGGGACCCGTCGCATGAAAAAGGCCTCCCGATTGCCGGTGACCTTGCCGCGGCATTCGGCTGTACGCTCCACCTCCTGATGGTGACACCGCACATCGCCGAGCTCACGGGGTCCGAAAAATTGACCAGCACGCTCCTTCCGGGGGCAACCCGCATGAAGCTGGAGATGGAGAGCGCAGGGGCCGAAGAATACCTCCAGCGCGTGGCCCGCACATTCGAGGACCGGGGCATTGCAACGGGCACGGAGACGTCCCGCGACGACCCGGCGCGGGCAATCGTGCGCACCGCGCGCCGGCTGTCGGCGGACCTGATCGTCCTGGGCACGCACGGTCGCTCGGGCACCGATGCCTTCTGGGAAGGAAGCGTCGCGGCGCGTGTCGTTTCCCGCGCAAGGGTGCCCCTCCTCCTGGTGCCGCTNNGCGCGCTACGCCCCACAAATGCCACGGAGTACCCCGGCCACAGTATTCTGTGGCATTTGTGGCCCACTTGATCCCCGAAAAACTGCGACTTATTCTTTACAGCATGGTGGAAAGTGACTACCTGCCGCTGATATCTCTGGCTTTGCGCGAGGACCTGGGAGATCTCGGCGATGTCACGTCGCAGGCCGTAGTCCCCGACGAGCAGGGTGCGGCCGCGCTCTGGAGCAAGGATACCGGCATCCTGGCCGGGGAAGCCGTCTTCAGCGCGGTGTTCCGCCAGATCGATCCCCAGACCACGGTGAGCTTTTCGATGCACGACGGGGCGGCGCTGCGCAAGGGAGACCGCGTTGCCGGCGTCCGCGGAAAAACCGCCTCCCTCCTCGCCGGCGAGAGGACAGCGCTGAACTTCATCTCCTTTCTCTCGGGCATCGCCACTGCGACACACTCCCTGGCTGCACTCGCCCGCGATTCCGGGCATGCCGTCATCCTCGACACCCGCAAAACCCTCCCCGGGTGGCGGGCGCTTTCCAAGTACGCCGTGACGGTGGGCGGCGGGAAGAATCACCGCCAGGGCCTCTACGACATGATCCTTATCAAGGACAACCATGTCGATGCGGCCGGATCGATTGCTGCGGCAGTGCGCCGTGTGCGCGACAGGTGGGGCACTCGTTTCACCGTGGAGGTGGAATGCCGCAACGACGCCGAGGTGGAGGATGCGCTGGACGCGGGGGCGGACATCATCATGCTGGACAACATGGACCCCGACAGGATGCGGGAAGAGGTGCGGCACATCGCGGGTCGCGCCAAGGTGGAAGCTTCCGGGACGATGAACGCGAACACCGTCCCCGCGGCGAGTGCCGCCGGCGTGGACTACATCTCCGTCGGGGCTCTCACCCACTCCGTGCGGTCATTCGATTTTTCGCTGAAGATCGACTGAGAAAGGACCAATCGTGCCGCGCGAGCCCGTCTTTGAGTTCGACCTCATCATCATCGGTTCCGGCATCGCGGGCATGACGGCCGCGCTCGCCGCCGCGGAGGAGGGACGCACCGTCGCGCTCGTCTCCAAGGAGCCGCTCCTGGAGGAATGCAATACCCGCTATGCCCAGGGCGGCATCGTCGCCTCGGGTGAGGGGGACTCCCCCGCCCTCCTCACGCAGGACATCACGATCGCAGGGGATGGGCTGAATTGCCGTGAGGCGGTGGAGCTTCTGGCCGCGGAAGGACCCGCGCTCGTGGACGACATGCTTGTCCGCCGGCTGGGCGTTCCCTTCACGAGGGACAACGAAGGCAGACCCGCGCGGACCCGGGAAGCGGCGCATTCCGTCCGCCGCATCTACTATTCGAAAGATACGACGGGGCAGGCCATTGAGACCTCACTCGCCGCGGCGGTGAGGGGAGCGGCGCGCATCCAGCTCTTCGCCGCGCACGCCGCCATTGACCTGATCACCAACACCCACAACTCCACCGATTTGCAGGAGCGTTACCGCCGCACGCGGGTGATTGGCGCCTATCTCTGGGACTCCGCGGCGGACGAGGTGAAAGCCTTCTTCGCGCCGGCCGTTCTCCTTGCAACCGGCGGCGTCGGCAATCTCTTCCTCCACACCTCGAACCCGCCCTGCGCAACCGGCGACGGCCTGGCCATGGCGCACCGCGTCGGGGCGGAAATCATCAACGCGGAATACATCCAGTTCCATCCCACCGTGCTCTTCCACCGCGACGTGAAGAGGTTCCTCATCTCCGAGGCGCTGCGGGGCGAAGGGGCGCGCCTGATCAATCACGAGGGCGAGCGCTTCATGAAAAGGTATGACCCCGAGCGGGGAGACCTTGCCCCTCGCGACGAGGTCGCCCGCGCGATGTACCGCGAGATGGAGAACGCCGGTACGGACTACCTGCTGCTGGACGCGCGGGGCGCGGACGGCGCGCCGCTGGAGGAGCGATTCCCGGGCATTTTCCAGACCTGCATGAATGTGGGCCTGGACATCCGGCGCGAGCCGATCCCCGTGGTGCCCGCGGCGCACTATTTCTGCGGGGGGATCAAGGTCGGTCTCACGGGCCGCACCTCCATTCCCGGGCTCTATGCCGCGGGAGAGACCGCGTGCACCGGTGTGCACGGCGCGAACCGGCTCGCCTCGGTGTCGCTGCTGGAGGGCCTCTACTTCGGCCGTGCGGCAGGCATCGACGCGGCGCGCGCGATCTCTCCGGTTTCCGCGGAGCTGAAGCGGAGCATCCCGGACTGGGTGACCCCCACGCCGATGGAAGAGTTCGACCCCGTGCTGATCCAGCAGGACATGGTGAGCATCCAGTCGACGATGTGGAACTACGCCGGCATCATCCGTACCGCCAAGCGCTTGGAACGGGCGCAGGCGGACCTGAATTACCTCGGGCACAGGATCGAGAAGTTTTACCGGCAGGCGGCGGTGAGCCGCTCCATCATCGAGCTGCGCAACGCCCTGGTGGCCGCGCAGGTGATCGTCGGCGCCGCGGCTTCAAACGGAAAATCGCTGGGCTGTCACTACATCGAATNNGGTTTCACCTTGTACCAGGCGCGCTGCACGACGCCTTTCTCATCGATGAGGAAGGACGAACGGACGATGCCCTTGTACGTCTTGCCGTAATTCGTCTTGTCCCCCCAGACGCCGTAGGCTTCCGCGACAGCGTGATCTTCGTCGGCGAGCAGGGGGAAACCGAGAGAGAACTTCACGTCGAACTTTTTCTGCGCGTCAGGTGCATCGGGGCTGATGCCCAGCACGTCGACGCCGAGCTTCTTCATATCCTGACGGGCATCACGCACGGCGCAGGACTGGGTGGTGCACCCCGGGGTGTCCGCCCTGGGATAGAAGTAAATCAGGAGCCTCTTTCCGCGATGGTCGGAAAGCTTCGTCGTCCTGCCGTCCTGGTCCGTGAGAGAGAAATCGGGCGCCTTCTGGCCCTGGGAAAGTACCACGTCCATCGATGTCCTCCGTCCAAAATGTACGAAAGCGAAAGAAGGGAAGTCAACGCCCGGTATGCGGCGCTCACGCGAAACGCGCAACGAGCTTTCGGACCGGGGATAGATAGGGGGCTCCGTTTTGGTTATGTTCATGGGCACGCTGCAGGCGACATTTCACCGCCCACCCGGAGGAGGAGAGCCATTTCCCAGTCCAACGACATGACGCGATGCGAGGCGACACTTGAACGCGCGTTGGCGCGCGTCCCCTTCTACCGCCCGTGGAAGGCGGCCGATCCGGGTCCATCCGTGCCGGTCGCGAAACGGCTTGCCGCTCTGCCGGTGCTCACGAAGCGCGACCTGCGCGCCCACGTCCCCCGGGGCTTCATGGACGACACGCGCTCCTGCGAGGCAGGCTTTGCGTCGGGTGACGTTGAAATCGTTGCGACCAGCGGGACCGGGGGCGATCGCGCATCCGTCGTCTGGTACCAGCCGTGGTGGGACATGTCGGAAAGGGAAGCCGCCCGGATCCACCCTGCCCTCGACCGCGCATTCAACGCGCCCCACAGGGAGGCGGTGCTCACCACCCCGGTATGCGCGGGAAACCTCTGCCACGTCGGCAACGCCACAATGGAAGAGCGCACGCTGGGCAACCTGCTCTTTCTCAACCAGGCACTGGACCCCACGGCATGGGATGAGGATCAGATACGGCGCATGGCGCGCGAAATGGGCATCTTCCAGGCGGAGGTGCTCGAGACGGACCCCGCTTATCTCTGCCTTTTTGCCCGGGCAGCCGTGCAGGCAGGGCTCCTCCTCCACCAACCCCGGTGCATCGTGCTCACCTATGAGTTTCCCTCGCGGATCCACTATCGGCAGATCGCGCGGGCGTTTCCCGGCGTGCCCGTCGTGAGCTCATACGGCTCCACGGAGACCGGTCACGTTTTCACGCAGTGCGGCCAGGGGACATTCCACCAGAACACGGCCACGTGCCACGTCGAGGTCCAACTCCTGCGGCCGGACCGCGGCGACCCCGGCGTCGGCCGGCTGCTCGTGAGCACGCTGGACAACCGCTGGTTCACGCTGCTGCGATTCGACGTCGGCGACCTTGCACGCGTGCGCACGGAGCCCTGCGCCTGCGGACGCACGGACGGTCTTGCACTCGATGCGATCGAGGGCCGGCTCCAGGACATCACCTTCGATTGCGACGGGCGTCTGGTGACGTTGAAAGTCCTGGACGACGCGCTTTCAGTCGTGGATGGCCTGCAGGGCTACCAGGTGGAACAGGCCGCCATCGGTGTGCTGCTCCTCCACTACGTCGTCGAGCCGGGACTGGACACGTCGCGCCTGCAGGACGTGGAATGCCGCCTCCTGCAGGCGCTCCGGGAGGTGTACGGCCCCGCGACGGTGATGGAGATGCGGCGGGAGGCATCCCTCTCACCAGAGCAGTCCGGCAAGTTCAGGCTGGCGCAGACATCCCTTCCAATCCTGCCCGAGGAGCTTTTTNNTGCGTCATCGATGCGGTGAGCAGGGTCTACCGGGAATCGACGGCGAACGTGCATCGCGGTGTGCACGCCCTGGCCGACGAGGTGACCGCGGCCTACGAGGCGGCGCGCCGGGAGATCGCCTCTTTTCTCAACGCATCCCCCGCGGAGATCATCTTCACGCGCAACAGCACCGAAGGCATCAACATGGTGGCCGCCGGCAGCGGTCTCGGTCCCGACGACGAAGTGCTCCTGACGGCGCTGGAACACCACTCCAACTACCTGCCCTGGCGGATGCATGCGCGGACCATGCCCATTGCGCTTTCGAATGACGGATTCCCCTTCTACGAAAAGGTGGAAGAGTCCATAACCCCACGGACACGCCTGCTTGCCCTGGCGCAGGTTCCCAATACCACGGGGGTGATCGCGCCGGTGCGGCAGTGGGTCGACGCAGGCCACGCGCGCGGTCTGCCCGTGCTCGTGGATGCGTCCCAGAGCGCCGGTCACATGCCCGTCGACGTGCGCGCGCTGGACTGCGACTACCTCGTGCTGTCCGGTCACAAGCTGCTGGGGCCCTCCGGAATCGGCGTCCTCTACGGAAAGCGCGAGCGGCTCGCGCGCCTGGGGCTCTACCAGACCGGAGGCGGCATGGTGCAGCACCACGCCGAGGACGGGTTCGAGCCGGGCGACGTGCCGCAGCGCTTCGAGGCCGGGACACCGAATATCGAAGGTGCGATCGGGCTCGGGGCCGCCGTCACCTGGCTCCGCGCGCTGGGCATGAATGCCGTGCAGGAGCATTCACACT
>PMDT01000176.1 GCA_003154555.1 Spirochaetaceae bacterium | reverse complement strand
GGCGCTCGACGCGCGCATCCGCGTCCTGCTGGGTCTGGCCGGACTCACGGGCGTCACGACCAGGCTCGGTGGCTATTCGCGCGGCATGAAACAGAGGCTGGGGATCGCGCAGGCGCTGATCAACGCCCCGCGGCTGCTGCTGCTCGACGAGCCGACGAGCGCGCTTGACCCGATGGGCCGCAAGGAAGTCCTCGACATGCTGGAGACGCTGAAAGGCCGCACGACCGTTTTTTTCTCGACGCACATCCTTGGCGACGTCGAACGCATCTGCGACACGGTCGCAATCCTCAATCAGGGGTGCGTCGTCGCCCACGCCCCCATCGACGAGCTTTTGTCACGGTACGGCGCTTCAAAGATGATCGTGGAGGTGGAGGAAGGCGCCGATGAGCTTGCCGCCGCGATGGGACGGGAGCCATGGGTCTCGGCGGTTGCGCGCGCCGACAACGGAGGGATCGTCGTGACCGTGAGCGATACCGCCCGGGCAAAGCGTGGGATCCCGGCGATGGTCGCCGCACGAGGGCTGGCGCTCACACGCATGGAGGCGGGGGAGATGGGGCTGGAAGAGGTCTTCGTCCAGCTCGTGCGGGGGAGGCAGGCATGAGGGGTTTTATCGCCTTTGCGCGCAAGGAGGTCGTCGAGATCCTGCGTACCTGGCGCATCTGGGTGCTGCCGGGGATCCTGCTTTTTTTCGCGCTCACCGGCCCCGCGATGGCCCGGTACACGCCGGAGATCGTTGCCGCGGTGGCCGGGAGCCAGCTCGCGGGGTTCACGCTTCCGACGCCGGTCTACCAGGACGCGTATGCCCAGTGGATCAAGAGTCTTTCGCAGATCGGGCTTTTCGCCGTCATCATCATCTACGGCGGCATCGTCTCCTCCGAGCGCAGGAGTGGCACCGCGGCGCTCGTCCTCACGAAGCCGGTGTCCCGCGCGGCGTTCGTGGTGGCCAAGACGCTCGTGCAGGCGCTGTTCCTCGCCGTCGTCGTCATGGCAGGCGCGGCCATCACGTGGGGCGGCACAGCGTTGTTTTTCGGGATCGCGCCGTCGCGGCCTCTGTTTGCAGCCACCGGCACATGGCTCGCATTCGGTTTTCTTTTCGTCACGGTGATGACGCTGCTCTCTGTCATGGTGAGCTCCCAAGCGGGAGCAGCAGGCATCGGGCTGGGGATCTATGTTCTCGTCTCAATCGCCGGGCTGTGGAAACCGCTGGGTATGTATTCGCCGGCGGCGCTGGTGGGCGGGCCCGCGACACTGGCATCCGGCAGGGCGTTTGACGCGGGCTGGCCGATCGCAACAACGTTGATGCTCGCCGCCGCACTCATCGCGCTTGCGGCGCTTTCATTCAACCGCAAGGAATTGTAGCGGCGCCGCCCGTCCGGCGGCGAACAAAGCGCCCCGAAATGCCGGCTTACGGCGCCCCGCCGATGGCGGTTCCCGCCCCGACGACGGCGCTCGCCAGGACCAGGCTGTTTATCAGGGCGACAAATATCAGCGAAATGACGGCGGCGGCGCTCGGCTTGCCTTTGGTTGAAAGGCCGTCCCAGGAGATCGCAATCGATACGACGCCGAAAAGCAGGGCGAACGCATAGGGAATCCACAGGGCACTGAAGAACGGATCTATCCTTCTCAGCGCGAACCATGCCGCGGCTATCGCCCCTGTCATCGCCGCAAAATTGGTGAGGGACTGAACCGTCAGGAATGCACTCACGGACACGCTTTCGCCGGACCCATCCGGCGCGGTTGCCGAGCCGTCAAATGGCTGCCGGGCATTTGTCGTGATCTTGAAAAGACTCAACGCTGTCATAGCTTGCCTCCTCCGGAAGCCGGCGGAGCATCGCGGGGGCACGCGATCGGATGACCGTTCTGTCGCGCGTCGCGGTGCTCACGCCGGCATGGCTTGTTGCCTTAGAGAACGTTCATCAGCCTGGCACCGTCCGGACTGCCCAGTCCCGTGCATGCATCCCATCCCGGGCAGGCCTTGTAGACACCGTTACCGCCATTTGTAATATCCCTGAAGCCGTTGGCACCCGGTGTCAGGTTGTAGATCAACGGATTGAGATAGCCGACCGGATGTCCGAAATGCTGATTCAACAATGCGATCAAGCCCGCCCAGAGCGGCGCCACCGCGCTGGTGCCTCCGAAAACGGCCTGCGTGCCATCCACCCGGATGACGTAACCGCTCTCGGGGCTGGCGTCGCCGCTGACATCGGGGACGCCGCGCCCGACGTGCCCGCCGGGATTCGCCGACGGAGGCACATGCGCGTGGGCCTGCCATGCGGGCAGGGCGAACACGTCGCTCACGCCGCCGCCGCCTGCCCCGCCGTTCGGGCCGTCATTCCACGCCACTTCATCCGTGATGGCCGCCGCGGTCGCAGAGAGATGTGTTCCGCCACAACCCAACGCGAAGGGGCTTGAAGCGGGAAAGTCCACGTGAGCTTTGCCATCTTGATTCTGCGCCATGTCCGACGATCCGTTGTCACCCGATGCGCAACAGACGGTCACGCCCAGCGCCGCGGCGTCCTGGAAAGATTGATCGAAGGCGTGCATGGCCTGAGGGGTCCATTCACTCTCCGGCGCGCCCCAACTGATCGAAATCACCGTTGGCTTGTGAACCTTGTCGTGGACCGCTGTCGTGATGGCGTCCAGAAAGCCGCGGTCGGTGTTGGGCGCAAANNCCGGCCACCTCGATGTCGAGCATCACCTCGCCGTCGGCGCTTTCCGGCGTGCCCACGGGATTATTGCCGGCGCCATCCACGCCGATGGATGACACTTTGGGAAGCGAAATGCCCAATTGGTCAAAATACTTCTTCAGATCAACGTCCCTGGATCCGCCCTCCAGCTCGATGACAGCGATGCATTGCCCGGAGCCGTCCAGGCCCGCGGGGAAGTCATACAGCCGGGCAAGCTGGGGCGGTGTGAAGGACGTCGCCGCACTGACATGGGGAGTCATTCCTTCCTGCGGCGCCGTCGGATGGATTCGAAACTTTGGCGTGCTCTGGGGACGATCGTCCAACCCGAGCACGGCCTGCACGATCGGGGCAAGCTCATCGGGAACGTGGACGGGACCCGTCCGTCCGCGGTACGAGCCGCCGGGATGATCGAACCTCATCAGCGTGACGCCAAACGCCTCGTTCATCGCCCGGATCGTGCCGGAAAGCAGCACGCTCCTTCGCGCGCGACTCGTTTCCCGCACACTCAAGCCGTGCTCTCTGGCAAAGGTTTCCACCTTCGCGATGTCCTCCGCGCTGGCACCCTGCTCCGTTTCAAGCTGATCGCGCGTGAGGTAGGTGCGCTCCCTGGCGGAACGGGCGCTTGTCGCCCCCGCGGAAGCAGTGCCATCCGCGCCTGTTGCGCGGCGCAGGACAACAGTCACGTCGACGCGCTCATCGGGATGCGCCGGTTCGACTTCGCGAGCGCCGGGAAGCGAAGTGCGCTCGCTGCCGGGAACTGGGCTCTGATGTGAAGACATTCTGTCCTCCTTCAATTTGTCATGGATACTTTTTTCAACCTGTGGAAATTGAGAGGGTCTCCCTGTTCTTCATTATTCATTCGGGCAAACTTTTTCGTCACCTCCTTTTTCAATCGATACATTGCCTGCGCGGGTTTATGGGACGCAATCTCCTCCCTTCTGCCTGATGGCGCCTTCCATCGTAATTATGGCACGGGATCCTGTCCAGAGCCCGCGGGTGGCCGCAGCAATTCTCAGTATGGTGACTGAATGATGCAGTTCTCATTTTGTCCCATGATATATGGCCGTTTTCAAAGTGTGCATGCCCGTTCCAGACCTCAGGAAGGTCNNGGAAAAAGGCTTCTGCAGAAAGGCCGTGGAGGGTTGCATGCTGATGCCGCTGGGAAAGGCGTCGTCCGTGTAGCCGGAGATGAAAAGCACCTTGATCCCCGGGAGCGCGCGATGGACGCGCTCCGCGAGCTCCTTCCCGCCCATGCCCGGCATGACGATGTCGGTCACCAGGAGGTCAAAGCGCTGGCCCGCGGTGACGCGCGCAAGCGCCTCTTCGGGTCTGCCCGCCGCGCTCACCGAGTATCCGTGACTCTCCAGCACGGTGACGATCATCCTGCGCACGCCTTCGTCGTCCTCGGCAAAGAGAATCGTTTCCGTGCCCCGCTTGAAGGCGCCGGGTTCTTTTCTTTCCGGCTGGACGGCGCGCTCCTCAAACGATCGCGGCAGGTGGATGTCAAAGCGCGTCCCCTTGCCGGGCTCGCTCCACAACGCAATATGCCCCCCGCTCTGCTGCACGATCCCATGGACGGTGGCGAGCCCGAGGCCGGTGCCTTTGCCATCGATCCTGGTCGTGAAAAACGGCTCGAAGACATGGGGAAGGACCTCCGGGCTGATGCCGACGCCGGTATCCGAGACCGAAAGAAGGACGTACGAACCGGGCTTCAGGCCGGGATGCATGGCAGCGTCCGCTTCGTCGACCTCCCTGTTTGCTGTCGTCAGGGAGAGCACGCCACCGCGGGGCATCGCGTCGCGCGCGTNNGCGTTCACGGCGAGGTTCATGATCACCTGGACAAGCTGCACGGGATCTGCCTTCACGAGGCCGAGCTGCGGCTCAGGCGCAATGCGGAGCTCCACGTCGTCCTGGATCAGGGGCTTGAGCATGATCTGGACCTCGTCGAGGATGGCGTTCACGCTGAGCACCTGGGGCTGGAGGACCTGCTTGCGGCTGAAGGCGAGCAGCTGTTTCGTGAGGGCCGCGGCGCGCAGCGCGTCCCCTTCGATGAAATCCAGCTCCTTCTGCAGCGGGCTCCCCGGCGGAAGGCTGGCGGACAGGAGGTCCGCGTACCCGGTGATCGTCGTCAGGATATTGTTGAAGTCGTGGGCGACGCCTCCCGCCAG
>PMDT01000097.1 GCA_003154555.1 Spirochaetaceae bacterium | reverse complement strand
TCGGGATCAGCATCAGCTCCCAGAAGAATGCGAAGAGGAACAGGTCCGTGGCGAGAAAAACGCCGTTCACGCCTGCCAGCACCAGCGCAAGGTTGAAGTGGAAGAACGCCACTTTTTTCGTGATGCCCTTCCAGGAAGCAATGACCGACATGATGCCGAGGAAGCCCGTGAGGGCGAGCAGCGTGAGGCTCAGGCCGTCCAGACCGAGTGAGAAGGTGATGCCAAGGCCGGGTATCCAGGGTGCGTGCATCTCCGCGAGCCAGGTCGTGCTTCCGCCCGAGACGACGGAGGGAAGACTCCAGGCTCCCGCCGCGGCTCCCCACAAGACGCCCGCCAGCGCGAGATTGATCGCGTTGGCCCCAAGCGTGAGCCAGCGGGACCAGCCCGTGTGCAGCCTGCCGAGTATCCAACCCAGGAGTCCCAGGACCAGGGGCGACAGTATGAATATCGAGAGCATCATAGCAGCACCACCGCGACGACGATGAGGACGGCGCCCCCGGCGATCCCCGCCGCGTACCACCGCACCTTTCCGCTCTGTGTCCAGCGGAAAGCGCGCGAGAACAGCAGCAGAAGGGCGCCGATGCCGTCGAAGAGCCGGTCCACGACGTCCCGCACGTTGACGCGCGCGATCCAGACGAAGGGACGAACGAAGAGCGTATCATAGAGCCAGTCGAAGCCCCACCCGTTCTGCAGGAAGCGTATCGGTGCGGCGCGTCGCTCTGGCAGCGCCTTGCGCGCGCGTCGGGCGATAAGCCACGCGACCGGGATGCCGAGGAGGGAGGCGGCTTCGGAGATGATCTGCAGGATCAGCTCGAGCCGTGCCGACGGCTCAGGCATCGTTTCGGCGGGAAGCGCCCCGTGGAGGAAGGTGAGGAGATACGGAGTGCCGCCGAGGTCATGCGGCAGCCCGAGGAAGCCGCCGACGAGGCAGAGCACCGCGAGCAGCGCCAGCGGGATGCCCATGATGGCGCCCGCCTGCATGCGGTTTTTCCCCTCGGCCTGCCCCGTGCCCCCGTCGTGACCATCGTGCGCGGCCGCTGCTGGCGGCATTCGGGCGGCCGCTGCTGGCGGCATTCCGGCGTCCGCTGTGCGCGGTGAGCCGCCGAACACGATGAAGACGAGCCGGAAGATGTAGACCGACGTGATGAAAACGCCCGCGATTCCCAGCGCCCAGAATATCCTGCCCGCGCCGCCCGACTGCCAGGCGTACGCGAGGATGAGGTCCTTGCTCGAAAAGCCCGCCGTTGTCGGAGGCACGGCCGCGATGGCGAATGCCGCGATCAGGAACATCCAGAAGGTAAAGGGCGACTTTTTCGCGAGCCCGCCCATCTTGAAGATATCGTGCTCGTGATTCATGGCAAGGATCACGACGCCTGCACCGAGGAAGAGCAGCGACTTGAAGAATGCATGGGTGACGAGGTGGAAGATCGCCCCCGACCACGCGCCGATGCCCAGCGCGAGAAACATGTAGCCGAGCTGGCTCATGGTGGAGTAGGCGAGCACGCGCTTGATGTTTCTCTGCACCGTGGCGCTCAGGCCCGCGACCAGGACACCGGCGATGCCGATGATCGCCACGGCAAGCTGCACCGCGGGGGCCAGGGAGAAGAGCACATTCGTGCGCGCGATGAGATAGACACCGGCGGTGACCATGGTGGCGGCATGGATCAGTGCGCTCACGGGCGACGGGCCCGCCATGGCGTCCGGGAGCCACGTCTGCAGGGGGAGCTGGGCGGATTTGCCCACGGCCCCGCCCAGGAGCAGGGCTGCCACCGCAATGGCGATGGTCGAGCCGACCGGCCACTGCGCGGTTGCCTGCTTTGCGATTCCCGCGAAGTCGAGCGTGCCGAGATTCGTGGCGATGAGAAAGAGCGCGATGGCGAGCGACACGTCACCGACGCGGGTGACGATGAAAGCCTTCCGCGCCGAGCGGCCGTTTTCGGGATCCTTGTACCAGAACCCGATGAGGAGGAAGCTGCACAGGCCCACGCCTTCCCATCCGAGGTAGAGGAGCAGCAGATTGCTCGCCATGACCAGCAGGAGCATGGAGCCGACGAAAAGGTTCATGTAGGCGAAGAAACGGCTATAGCCCTCCTCATCCGCCATGAAGCGCGTGGAGTAGAAATGGATCAGGAAGCCGACGCCGGTGACCACGAGCATCATAACCACGGACAGGGCATCGACGGTGAAGGCGATGCTCGGGTTGAATCCCCCCGCGCTGATCCACTGCCAGAGCACGAGCGTGTAGGCACCCGATGCCGGGGGTGACGAGGCGAAAAGGGCGGACGCCACCGCGGCCGCGACAAAGGCAAGCCCCACGGAGCCCGCGCCAATGACCGCGGAAATGCCCTTTGCGAACCGGCCGCCGCCGATGGCGAGCGCGAGGAAGCCGGCAAAGGGAAGCGCGGGAATGCACCAGATCCAGCTCAGGCTGTTCATGTCTCCCTCATCCTCCCCGGGCGCGCATGGCGTCCGCGTCAAGGGTCTTGCCGCGGCCGAAGTGCAGGAGAAGCAGCGCGAGACCGACGGCCACTTCCGCCGCCGCCATGGCCAGGAGGAAGATGAACATCACCTGGCCGTCCGCCTGCGCCCATCGCGCGCCGGCTACTACGAATGCAAGCCCCGCGGCGTTGAGCATGATCTCCACGCACAGGAGCACGAAGAGGAGGTTGCGCCTCACGATGACGCCGATCAGGCCGAGGGTGAACAGCACCGCCGCGATGATCAATCCGTACTCGAAGGGGACGGATGCCATCTAGTTCCTCCTCTCATCAGCCGACGTCGAAATGCGGCGCCCGAGATGAAACGCTCCCACAAGGCCCGCCAGGAGAAGAAAGGCGGCGATCTCCGCGCCGAGTATGTACGGTCCGAACAGCGCCATGCCCACCTGTTTCGGGCCGATTTCCGTGGCCGTCTGCGATGAAAATGCGCCTTGCGCGAGCGCCCATACCAGGAGCCCGAGCAGAATAACGCCGAGGACGGAGGGTCCAATCCAGGTTCTGGGCGGCACGTGGATGCTTTCCGGGCCGATGAGCATGATCACGAAGATGAAAAGCACCATGATGGCACCGGCGTAGATGATCACCTCGAGCGCCGCAACGAACGCTGCGCCCAGCGCGAACATGATCACCGCGGCTGCCAGCAGGGAAACGACGAGGTAGAGCAGCGCATGCACAGCGCTCTGCCGTGTGATGACCATGACCGTTGCCGCAATTGCCACCAGGCCGCTCGCCCAGAACACCGCGTTCATGGCAGCAGGCTCCGAAGGTCGACCGGGGGTGCCTCGTTTTCCGCCTCCCCCTTGCCTTTTCCACTGATCTCCATGCCCGAGACCTTGTAGAAGTTGTAGCCGGGGTACTTGCCGGTTCCCGAGATCAGGAGGTCTTCCTTCTCATAGACGAGATTCTTCCGTTCGTACTCGGCCATCTCGTAGTCGGGGGTGAGCTGGATGGCGAACGTGGGGCAGGCTTCCTCGCACAGCCCGCAATAGATGCACCGCGACATGTTGATGCGGAAGAAATCCGGCTTGCGCCGCCCCTTCTCGTCGATGGCGGCCTGCAGCGCGATGCAGGAGACCGGGCAGACGGCCGAGCAGAGGTGGCAGGCCACGCAGCGCTCCTCCCCGTCGGGGTCGCGCGTGAGCACGATCCTGCCGCGCCAGCGCGCGGGCAGGCGCCGCTTCTTTTCGGGATAGAGAACCGTCACGCGCGCGTGGAACGAGTGACGGAATGTGATCCAGAGCGTCCGAAGGATGCTCCACATAGTTACCACTCCTTGAACGCGCCCCCAATTGAGGAGGGCGCCGGCTATTTTCCCACGGCGAGCACGATGCCGCCGGTCACAGCGAGGTTGAGAAGAGCCAGGGGAAGCATGAGCTTCCACCCGAAGGAGAGAAGCTGGTCGTAGCGGGGCCGCGGGAGGGCCGCCCGTACGAGGATGAAGAAGGCGATGAAGGCAAGGGTCTTCACGATGAACCAGATGAAGGGCGGGAGGAAGGGTCCCTGCCAGCCGCCGAAGAAAAGGGTCACGATCATCATGGAGATGAGAGTGATGCCGATATACTCACCGACGTAGAACATGGCGAACTTGAANNGGTCGAAGGGGATGCGGCGCGTCTCCGCAAGCCCCGCGATGAAGAACACGACGAACCCGACGAATTGCGGCACGACGTACCACATTCCCGCCTGCGCCTCCACGATGTCCCGCAGGCTGAAGGATCCCGCCATGAGCACGACGCCCATGAGGGAGAGGCCCATGAACACCTCGTAACTCACCATCTGGCCCACGGCGCGGATGCTGCCCAGCAGGGAATACTTGCTGTTGGAGGCCCACCCTGCCAGCGCCACGCTGTAGACGGCGAATGACGACATGGCCAGGAAATAGAGAAGCCCGATGTCGATGTCGGACACGAGGATGGCGGGGGCAATGGGGATGACGGCGAACGATGCAAGGGTCGTGATCATGATGATCCCGGGGGCGATGACGAAGACCGCCTTGTCCGCGAAGGGAGCGATCCAGTTCTCCTTGGTGAATATCTTCAGCATATCCGCCACGACCTGCAGCACGCCGAAGGGGCCTGCGCGGTTGGGGCCATAGCGCTCCTGGAAGACGGCAAGAAGCCTGCGCTCGAACCAGATGATCCCGGCGGCGAAGAGGAGCGTGCCGATGAGGACGCCGAGTATCACAACGATCGAAAGACCGACAGCGCTCATCGTCCACTTCCTCCCGTCACGCGCACCCACACCGGCAGGGCAGCGCCCGCGCTGTCCCCCGCCATGATCGAAGCGATGCCCGCGGGCATCTGCCGTATCTGCACGGCCAGCTCGACGCCGATGCCGCTTTCCATCTGCACGCGCGCCTTCTGGCCATTTGCAAGGCCGCGGGCCTTCGCGTCCGCTTCAGAGAGGGAAAGGGCGGGGCCCGTGAATCGCGCCGCGATCCCGGGTGCCAGTGACGACAACTCTTCCGATCCGAATACATTGTGCCGTGGCACGAGAAAGAGCTGGCCGTCCCGCGCCGCGTGCGCGGCGGGAATTGCCGTGAACCAGGAGCCCGCCCCCGGTTCAGCGGGCTCGAAGAGCCGCACGCCGGGGTCGCCGCCGACAAGCTGACCGCTCACCTCGGCCTGGAACTTGCTGAGTGACTGGTCGGAGTTCCACCCCGGGGACCAGAAGCGCGCGTTGAGGCTTGCCGGCGCGCCGCGCGATGCGCCCTCCATTGTATATGAGAGCGGGGAGTCGAGGTCCACCGGTGGACGCGGCTCGTGAATGCTGACGTTGGCCGTTACTGCCGTCCTGCCGCTTTCCCTGATGGACTTGCGGGGCACGTGCGCGCCGCGCAGCCTGTAGTCGGCACCGGGCGCGGCGTCGCGAATGCCGTGCAGGTCCGGAAACTCCGTCACCAGCGCATGGATCACCTCGTCGAGACGAACCCACGCCGAAACCTTGCGCGTCGAGGCAGCGGCAATACGCTCCACCCACCGCCACGAATCGGTCATGGTCCCGATCGCCGGCATGACCGAGAAGTATCTCTGCGCGCGGCCCTCGCTGGAAATGAGTGTACCCGAAGATTCGGCAAAGCTCGCCGCGGGCAGCACGATGTCGGCCGCCGCGCTTGTCGCCGTGCCGGTGTGGTCGATTGCAATGACGTGCGCGGCGGACGACAGCAGGGCTTCCGCGGCGGTCGACCCGACCTCCCGGTAGACATCGGCTTCCATGACGATCAGGGCCGCTCCGGGCAGCGACGTGGCCGCGCGCGCGGCCGATTCAATGCCGCCCGCGGCGAGCATCGCAGCGCCCACGCTGTTTGCTTCCGGGAACACCAGACTGATGCGCGCGTCGCGGCCCGCCATCTTCAAGGCGCGCGCCACGTTCGCGGCGGCCTGGACGATGGCCGGGGTCGCGAGGCTCCCGCCGCTCACCACGAGGGGATGTTCTGCAGAGCGCAGCGCCTCCGCGATCCTGCGCGCTGCCTCAAGCGCCGGCTCCGAGAGTCCGGGGACGGCGGGACTTCCCGCGTCGATCTCGTGTGCAACGGCGAAACCAAGGCGCGCGATGTCGGCCGGCGCCGCGCGCAGGCTTTCACGCGCCACTTCGTCGAGCTTCGTGGCCTCCGGCGTGGCCACGAAGAAGGGGCCCTTTTCGTACCGGATGGCCTCCCGCACCGCGGCATCGTCCCAGCGGTTGAGCTTCTTCTGCTTGACCGCGGCAGCGGCGGGCGCGTTGGCGGCTGCCTGCCGCAGATTGAGGCCAAGGATGGGCGCCGAGTTCCAGGCGTCCTCCCCCAGCACCAGCACCGCGTCGGCGCCCGCCGCCTGGCGAAGCGTGGCACTCGGGGCAGGTCCTTCCTTCAGCACGCCGATCATCATGCGATGCAGCTCCAGCCGTGCATCCGGGACATTGATGAAAAAGTGCTCCGGCCCCACGAGCCTCTGCAGGGCGAAATTGGATTCAAGCGATGCGCGCGGCGACCCGATGCCGATGACGCTTCCCCTTCCCACCGCCTCCGCGGCCCGCGCCAGCGCTTCTTCCGCGGTTGCTTCTCCCTGGCTGCCGGAGGAGCGCAGGAGCGGCTGCCGGATGCGCTTTTCCCCGTTTACGAACTCGTAGCCGTACCGGCCNNGTCACAGAGGAAGTAGCCGTTCACGTCGCCGTTGTACCGCGTGCGGACGCGGCGCAGCGTGCCATAGCGTTCGCCGGGCACCGTGTTGCAGCCCACGCCGCAGTGCACGCAGAGCGATGGCGCAGTCTGCAGGTCCCATTTGCGCGTGTAATGCGACTTCAGCGTCTTGTCGGTGAATACCCCCGTGGGGCAGACCTCGACAAGGTTGCCGCTGAACTCGTTCTCCANNACGGTGTCGTGCGCGCCGAGCACTTCAAGGTCGGTGCCGCCCGCGAAGTCCCGGTAGAACCGCACGCAGCGGTAGCATTCTATGCAGCGGTTCATCTCATGGTTGAGGAACGGGCCGAGGTCCTGGTTGCGATGCGTGCGCTTCGCAAACCGGTAGCGCCGGTAGTTGTGCCCGGTCATCACGACCATATCTTGAAGGTGGCATTCCCCGCCTTCGTCGCAGATCGGGCAGT
>PMDT01000079.1 GCA_003154555.1 Spirochaetaceae bacterium | reverse complement strand
TCGGCAGGATGAGCTACACGGTCCTTCCGGGCGTCTATGCGGTGGGAAAGCCGACGCCGGAATCGCCCGTGCTCGTGACGGCCAACTACAAGCTCACATTCGACGCGCTGCGCGGACGGCTCGCGGGGATCGACGCATGGATCCTCGTNNTCTGGTGCGCGGCCGGCAAGGGCACATTCGGCACCCGCGAGCTGATTGACAGGATCGCGGCGGTGAATCTTGCGCGCATCGTGTCGCACAGGACCGTCATCCTGCCCCAGCTTGGCGCGCCAGGCGTCGCCGCGCACGAGGTGCGGCAGGCCACGGGTTTCCGCGTGAAGTACGGCCCCGTCCGTGCGGAAGATCTCCCGGCCTACCTGGCCGCCGGTCAGGAGAAAAACGATGCGATGCGGAAGGTCACCTTCCGCCTGCGGGAACGGATGAGCATCGCCCCGGCCGAGCTCGCGCACGCGTGGCCATTCATGCTTGCCGTCATTGCGGGTGCGGCGCTTCTCGCCCTGCCCGTTGCTGCGGGATACGGCGCGAGATTCTTCCAGTTCTTCCTTCCGCTGCTCGGTTCCGTGCTCGTCGGGGCGGTGGCATTCCCCGCGCTCCTGCCCTGGGTGCCGTTCCGCGCATTTGCGCTGAAGGGGGCTCTTCTCGGCACGATCTGGGCGGCGGGAGCTGCCATTGTTGCCGGTGTCGCTCCGGGAACGGCCGGCGGGATCGTGCTCGCGGGGGCACCGATCACCGCATTCATCTCGATGAACTTCACGGGCTCATCCACATTCACCAGTCAACCGGGGGCGGCGCTGGAGGTCCGGCGCGGGCTCATTCCGATGATCGTGTCGCTCGTGGCAGGCATCGGGCTTTCCGTTGCCGCGCGGCTTGCTTCATTTTAGGAGAAAGACCATGCAAATGAGATACATCAAGAACGGTGAGACCCTTGTCCTGGACGCCGCTGCCTGCACGGGCTGCGGGGAATGCATCGAGGTATGCCCCCACGCGGTGTTCGCCATGCATGACGGCAAGGCGGAAATCCGCGACCGTGGAGCGTGCATGGAGTGCGGCGCGTGCGCGCGCAACTGCGCTTTCGGTGCGCTGCGCGTGACGGCGGGCGTCGGGTGCGCCGCCGCAATAATCGGAGGCATGCTGCGCGGCACCGCGCCGACCTGCGGCTGCGGCGGTTCGTCCGTGTCGTGCGGAACGGCAGGAGAGCAGGTCGCCGCCGGCAAGGGCACCTGCTGCTGACCCGCGCAGGCGCCGTGGCGGCGCTCGAATGCTGCCGCCTCAGTGCGTCGGTCGCGCCAGCGGTAACGTGAAGATGAGCGTGCTGCCCTTGCCTTCGCCTGCGCTTTCCGCCCAGATCCTGCCGCCGTGCAGCTCGACGATCTGCCGCGCCAGTGAAAGCCCCAGGCCCGACCCCGACGCCTTCGACGACGACGGCCGGCCCTTGACCTGGTAAAAGGCGTCGAAGATCCTCTCAAGCTCCCCCGGGGGTATCCCGATTCCCGTGTCCGTCACGCTGATCGCGATGACAGCATCCCTGCTGAATGTCTGCACGGTGATGCTTCCTTCTTCCGGGGTGAACTTCAGGGCGTTGGAAAGCAGGTTGAACAGGACCTGCTTCAGCCGCCGCTCGTCCGCGGTGAGCCGCAGGGTGGAAAGCTCAGGGGGAATATTCGTGTTGATGCGGATCTTCCGCCGTGCCGCCGTTTCCTTGAGAAGCACCACGGTATGGTCGATGAGGGAGCCGATGTTGACGGAAGACAGCTCCAGCTCGGTCTTTCCCGACTCGATCTTGGAGATGTCCAGGATGTCGTNNTGCGCAGCTCGTGCGACATGCCGGCCAGGAGATCCGTTTTTGCCCTGCTGGCCGCGTCGGCGGCAAGCGAGGCGAGGCGCAGCTGGTCCTCCGCCTGCTTGCGCACCGTGATGTCGCGCGCGACGATCGTCACGCCCGCAAAGGCCCGGTGCATGTCCTTCAGCGGCGACACCTTGGCGTTGAACCACGTGTCCGTGCCGTCGGACGGCATCGAGTAGTCGAACTGCTCCACCCGGTCATGCGCCTGCACCGCGGCAAAAGCGGCCTCGAACTGCGCCGCCACGCCCTCGGGGAAGACGTCGCGGAACGTGGACCCGATCCAGTCCGGTGAGGCCGCGGCGGCGCGGCCGGGCGCATCGGGTGCGCGCGCGGCGACGAACATGCCCGCCTTGTCGGTGACAAGGACCGCGTCATCGATCGATGCGAGGATGGAGCGTAGCCTCTCCTCGCTCTCCCGCAGCTCGGTTTCGGCCCGCTGCTTCTGCCGCGCGAGCTCGTGCTGCCGCATCGTCTTTTCGATGAGGGACGGCAGGAGGTGGAAGAACTTGCTGTAGGTTTCCTTGTTGATGTAGTCGGCGGCGCCGAGCTTCATCGCACGCACCGCGATTTCCTCGGAGCCCGCTCCCGTGGCAATGATGACAGGTACCGAGGCACCCCGCGCCATGAGCGTGGCGAGCACCTGCAGCCCGTTTGAATCGGGGAGCTGGTAGTCGACGATGACCAGGTCGTGCAGGGCCTCATCGAAGGCGGCAAGCCCCTCCTCACCCGTCGCGCAGATCTCCACGCGGTACCCGTCCGCCTCCAACTTCGCGCGCACCAGTCGTGAGAGACCCGGGTCGTCCTCGATATAGAGGATCCGGACGCCGGTGCTCATGCCCCCAGGCCCTCGCGCACGCGGCGCAGGAGCTCCAGCGGCTGCCATGGCTTGGCGAGCACGCGGGAGATCCCGACCCCCGGGCTGGCGCTGCCGTCGAGCTGCCAGGTATATCCACTGCAAAGGATTGCCGGCAGGTCAGGAACTTTCCCGCGCATGAGGGCCAGGGCGGCGCGACCGCCCATGCGGGGCATCACGTCGTCCAGGACGACGAGGCTGATCCTGCCTGCCTCGCGCTCGAATATCTCCACGGCCTGCTCGCCATCGTTTGCGGCGAGCACCTGGTAACCCTCGCGAGCAAGGACCTTGGTCGCAAGCGCGCGTATCCCTTCGTCGTCCTCCGCAAGAAGGATAGTGACGGCGCCGTTCGCGTTCACACCGGCCCGACCGAACGCTCCCGCGGTCGCTCCTGGCGACATTCCAGCGGCCACTCCCTGGCGCTCCGCGGTCGCTCTTGGCGACATTCCGGCGGCCCTGCGGGCGGGGAAGGCGCACGTAAACACGGTGCCCTCCACGGATGAACGCTCCAGCTCGATCTGCGCGCCGAGCCTGCGCGCCGCCGCGTAGGCGATTGACATGCCAAGCCCGGTCCCTTTTCCGCCGGTCGGGGAAGGAAGATAGGGCTCGAAAAGCCGTGCCCGCGCCTCTTCCGTCATGGGATTTCCCGTGTCGGTCACACGGAGGATGATCTGCTCGCCGCGGAAGTCATCGGGGGGGTGATCTCCCGCCTTCTCGGCCCGCCGCACCGACGTGGCAATCGTGATGCTGCCCCCCTTTGGCGACGATTCGCGCGCGCGGAGACAGAAAGCCTTCAGGAGCAGACCGATGAGCTCCTCATCGGCAACCACCATCGGGACATCCCCGCCCGGGGCGTGATGGACTTCGATCGATTCGCCAGCTGTTTTCATGACCAGGGGCAGATGATGGAGGATGGCTTCGTCGAGCGAGAGCAGGCGGGGCGAGAATGGCCCGCGCTGTCCCAGCACGAGGAGCTCATGCACCAGGAGCGATGCCCGCCCGGCCGCGTCCTTGACCTCGGCCAGCAACGCATGTGTGGACGGCCCGGCGTCGGGTTCGGCAAGAGCCATCTCCGTGTACCCCTGGATGACGAGGAGAATGTTGTTCAGATCGTGCGCGACGCCTCCCGCCAACCTGCTGAGCGAATCGAGCAGGCGCGCCTGGTCCGGCGTCTGCGGCGCGGGGAGCCCGGCGCCGTTGGCGCCGTCCCTTCCGCTTATCCTGCCGAAAAGATGTGCGATCACTCCCTGACCCCTCCGACGTGCGCCGTTCATGTGGTTGCCTTCTTCGCTGCCTGAATGCCACCAGGAGTGGCTGCGGAGCAACCGGGCAGACGCGGCCTGAGCTTGCTCCACCGGGACAGAACCTGCTCACTCAGACGCGCCACGGGCACCTGGCCGCCTTCCGCTCCCTTGCATACCGCGATGAGAGAGGAGAAGCAACGGATGACCTCCGTGTAGGTTTCCCGGTCGAGCGTCACAGAGCCGGGAGTCGCCACGGCAGCCTCGGAGATGGAGGTCTTCGCGCGTTTCAGCGGATCGAGCTCCGCGGGGAGATCGAGCACGATCTCGTATGGCTCGAAGACCTTGATCGGTTCGGAAATGTTCTTCACGGTGATATGGCCGATCTCCCGCGCGTGCACGGCGTCCTTCACCATGGCGTGGACCTGCTCGGAAATGAGGATCGATCCGTGAGGCGCGGAGGATTCCAGCCGCGAGGCGATGTTCACCGCGTTGCCCAGGACGTCACCCTCGGCTTTGCGCACGACCTTGCCGCTGTGGATGCCGATGCGGATCACCACGCGGGTGTTCTCGTCACGGTAGCGGTTGAAGCGGCGGAGCGACTTCTGAAGGCGTATGGCCGCCAGCACGGCAGGGAGCGGGTCGTGGAAGACGATCATGTGGCCGTCGCCCATGCGCTTCACGAGCTCCCCGTCGTGGGCCTCGATATGCGTGAGCAGGATCTTTTCATACTCCTGGATGAGCGCGGAGAGCTGCATGGGGGCCAGGACCTGCGCCTTCTTGGAATAGCCGACGATGTCGGAGAAGAACATGACCAGCTCCTGCATGTTCTCCCGCTCGAACTGGAACGTGGAGCGTTCGGTGCGGACCTCCATCGCCGGCGTCCCCTCGTCGGGCAGCGCGGCGTCGTCCTCGTCATCGGCGCTGGCGCCGCGGAGTTGCAGCGCCAGCTCCAGGCCGCGGGTGCGCACGGAATCGTCGGCCGCCTGGAGGAGCAGGTCGCGCAGCGCCGCGTGCAGCGGCGCGCCGGGCTTGGCGAACAGAGGGCCCAGCGCGGTGACAAGGGGCTCGCGCAGGTTGCCCGCGAGCCTGCGGAGGATCTCGATCGTGCCGTCGTCGGTGCCCGTGGCCAGAAAGTCACGCAGCACCTCGAGTGCGTAATCGTCGCCCATCGTCCAGAGCATCAGCGCGGCCGAGCGCCGGCTGGATTCGTGGTTTCCCCGCAGGACGCGGTAGAGGAACTCCACCGTGCCGTCCCGATTGGCCACCTGCCCCGTGGCGATCCTGCGGTCCAGGACGGAGAGGGCGGCCGCCCTCAGCGCGTCGTCGCCGGACAGTGAGGGCTCCTTGAGGCTCTCCGTGATGTCGAGCGCCATCTTGTCGCCGAGGAATGCGGCCACGGCCTCCCGCACCTCGCGGCTTCCCGCCAGGGAGAGCCGCGTAAGGAGCGCCTTGGCAAGCTCGGGGCTCGAAGACGGCGGCGCCGCAGAGAGCACCTCCAGCGCGTTCAGGGTCACGTAAGGATCGTCCTGGGAAGCGAGGAGACGCGTCGCCGAAGGCTCCAGCAGCTCGATGTGCATCTCGCGCAGGAGGTGGAGCGAAGCGATGGCGAGCACCTTGCTCGCAAGGGGCAGCGCGAGGCATTCCATGCAGGCAGCCTCGGCGGCCGGCACGTCGACCTTCGCCAGGGCGCAGAGCCCCGCTTCGGCCAGCCGATAGAGCTTCTCCTGCCGCGCCCAGGTGTAGATTCCCTTGATAAGCTGCCGATCTGCGGCCGCCATCGAAGGGGTAAGGAAGACGGTCGCCAGGCGCAGGGCCCGGATGAGCTGCCAGAATTGCCGGCTCTTGCCGGTTTTCGCGAGCGCCAGCTCGCGCGCCACGAGGGCGATGCCGGTCCTCTTGGGGTTCTTGATGAGATCCGCAACGGCGTTGTACCCGTCGAAGTGCCGGACTTCCACCCGGATAGCCGTTGCCTTGAGCTGCTTCAGGAGGCCTTCCGCGGTGTCCGAGCTCGTGCCCTTCAGCCACCGCATGAGGGAGGCCTTCAGGTCGTCGTCGCAGTAGTACTCGACGTACTCCTTGCTGCGGGTGATGAGCCACCCCAGCTCGTGGGTGTCGCTGGAGACGTGCCGGCCTTCGCTGGAGAGCACATGGTAGAGCTCGCCGATGCGCGTCATGAGCCCGGCGCGCACGTCCGGCGCGACAGCCTTCTGCACATCGGGGAGTTTTGCGAGCCGGGCGATTGCCTGGTACGCCTCGTCCTCCAGCGCGGGGTTGGATTCCACGCTCACGGACATCCTGGCGACGACGGCGGATGCCCAGGCAGCCTGGTGGGGCGCCGCGCCGAGCGCCGCATAGCCCGCCCGGCGGACCTCGGCGTGCGGGTCTGCAAGGCTGTCGCACAGGAGGGGGCTGGACTGCGGCAGGTCCTGCCGCGTGGCGAGCGTCACCAGGGAGGCCCGTTCATGCGCCGGCAGGCGCGCATACAGGGGGGCGCAATGCGCGACGGTGCGCGGGGCAAGGGCGGCGTCTTCCGCCGCGGAGCACAGGATCTGATCGAGCATCTCCTCCCGCGCGTCGAGCAGCAGCTCTTCGAGGGCGACCCCGCCGCCCAAACGCAGGTGGAGACCCGCCGCGTGCGCCCGCGCGCTGGCCGATCCCATCGGCGTCCGCGCGGCGCGGCGGATGATCTCCACGGTCTGCTTGTCCTGCGGCGCGGCGTCGCAGAGCGCCTCGAGGATCTCGCGGCGCAGCTTCTCACTGCGGGTCGTCTTCAGGAGGTCCAGCAGGAGCCGGGGCGCGTCGGGATGCCGGATGCGGCCAAGAGCCCTCGCCGCCGCGCACTGCACGTCCTCGTTGGCGCTGCCGATGAGCCGGGCGACGTGGGGAAAGCTGCGAGTGTCGGCCAGCACCCGCACGGCGGCGAGCGCGGACAGCGACACGGGAAGACGCGAATCGAAGAGGTCGACGTGGAGAAACTCAAGGCCCTTCGGATGCCCCGGGTGCGCCTCCAGGAGACGGTGCGCGGTGAGAAGCGGCTCGACGGCGATCGAAGGCGTTTCCGCGCCGGCAGGCCCGGCGGTCGGCGCCGCGGGGGAAGTCTGCATCATGACGGGGCTCGTTGCGATTCCTACACGGCCGCCGGTGAGAGCGACTTGTCGAGGGTGTTGAGCGCCTGTATTTCATCCACGGTGAGGATGGCATCGATGTTCAGGAGGATCACCAGCTTGTCTTCCATCTTGCCGACGCCCGTGATGAACTCCTGGGAGAAGCCGCCGAGAACCGGTGGCGGCGGATCGATCTGGTCCGCGGGGATCCGCACGACCTGGCTTGCCGAATCGACCACCATGCCCATGAGCCTGCCTTCCACCTCGACGACGATCACGCGCGTCATGGCGGTATTCTCCTTCGCGGGGAGCCCGAACTTGTCGCGCAGGTCGATGATGGGGATCACGTCGCCGCGGAGATTGATGATTCCCTTCACGAACGTCGGCGCCTTGGGCAGCCAGGTGATCTCGCGGATGCGGATGACCTCCTTGACCCGCAGCAGCTCGAGGCCGTACTCCTCCTCGCCCACCGAGAAGCTGATGAACTGGCGAAGCTCGTTCATGTCCGTCTGCACTTTCGTCGATTCCATGAGATCTCCTTCCCTATGCGTGAATGGCAACCCGCCCCTGGACGTGCCAGACGGATGCGGGGGCCTTGATGAAAACCTCCGTGATCTCGGGATCGAACTGCGATCCCGCCCTTTCCTGCAGCTCCGCGGCCACCGCGGCGATGGGCAGCGCCGCCCGATAGGGCCGGTCAGAGGTCATCGCATCCAGCGTGTCCATCACGGAAAATATCCGTGCGTTGAGCGGGATGCGGTGCTCCTGGAGACCGTGCGGGTAGCCTGTGCCGTCGAAGCGTTCGTGATGGGACAAGACCACGTCGGTGGCGTAGCGGAGGAACTCGATGTTGCGGATCATCGTATGCCCCATGATGGGATGCTTTTCCACGACGCGCCGTTCCTCGGGCTCCAGGGCACCTTCCTTCAGGAGGATGCGCTCGGGGATGCCGATCTTGCCGACGTCGTGGAGATACGCCCCCCATTCGAGATTCTTCAGCTCGAACTCCGAAAGGCTGAGCATCCTGCCCATGGTGACGCAGTTCTTCGAGACGCGCTGGCAATGATCGGCGGTCTCGTGGTCCTTCAGGTTCAGGGCTGCTCCCAGGGCCGCCACCGTCATGTCGCAGACCTCGTCGATCTGCCGCGACGTGCGGGAAAGCTCGTCGCTCTTGAGCTGCACCAGTCTTTCCAGGGTCCGCGCGTAGTACTGGAGGCTGCGCCGCGTGCGCCATTCCTCGACGGCCTTGTCGATGCGCTGGAGAAAATGCCCGACGGCGAAGGGCTTCGTAATGAAATCGATGGCCCCGTTGCGGATGGCCTTGATGGCCGTCTGGATGTCGTTGCTGCCCGTCATGACCACGACCAGGGGCGCGTTTTCGTCGGCGCCCTCCGTGAGGGCGAGCCCCGAGCCGTCGGGCAGGTTCACGTCGATGAGCACGATGTCGTAGCGGGTCCGGCCCATGAGGGCGCGGGCGTCGGCCACGGAGCCGGCAATGTCGCACCCGAAGCCGCGGATCTTCAGCATCGCCGCCACGAGCGACTGGATCTCCCGTTCGTCATCCAGGACCAGTATCTTCGGCGGATGCGCCGGGGGTGCGATATCCAGTTTCGTCGCCTTGGACGGGGTTTCGTTCATGCTCGCCATAGGCACGTTCATTTCCCTCCCTTATGCGTGATGCGGATGTTCCCGCAGTCTCTTGCGGCCCGAGGAGATCGCCAGGTCGATCTCGACGCGCACTTTCTGCTCCAGCGTCATGTCAGGGATGAGGGGTGACAGGAGCGAGGCATAGTAGCGCGGGGTGACGTGATTCAGCGTCCACGCGACCAGGTCCATCACGCATTCCTCGCAGGTGCAGATCGCCCTCTCATCCACGAGACGCTCGATGGCCTCGTCGACGAGCTCCTGCGAGCGGTTGCCCAGGCTGTCCAGATTGTAGCGTTCCCGCAGGCTCATGCTCATCCCCTCCTCGCCGCGCGTGCACGCAGCGAATCGCAGATCCGGCCCGCAATCGCCTCGACGGAGGCCACCTCGTGGGCGTCGCCGTTCTGCACGACCTCGCGATTCATGCCATAGATGACGGAGCTTTCCTTGTCCTGCGCGATGACATGGCCGCCCTTCTTGTGCAGCTCGTGCAGGCCCTCGGCGCCGTCCTTGCCCATGCCCGTCATGATGACCCCGACGGCATGAGCCCCGTACTCCAGCGCGACGGAGTGCATGAGCACGTCAATCGACGGACGGTGGCCGTTGACGTTGTCGTTCTGATTAAGGGCAACACGCGGCTCCGTTCCGAACCGTGACACCGTCATGTGGAAGTTGCCCGGCGCCAGGAGCACCCGCCCGGGGAGGATGGCGTCGCCGTTTTCCGCTTCCTTCACGGCCAGCGCGCAGCAGCTGTCCAGCCGCTCGGCGAACGCCTTCGTGAACACCGGCGGCATGTGCTGGACGACGACAATGCCGACAGGCAGATCCCCCGGCAACATCGTGAGGACGGTCTTCAACGCCACGGGGCCGCCGGTGGAAGTGCCGATCGCCACAAGGTCGTAGTCGCCCATTGCCTGCTCGCCCGTCGACCGGGGCGCGGAGCGCGCCGGTGCCTCGACTGCGGCGTGCGGAGCAAAAATGCCACCAGGAGTGGCGGCCGAAATGCCACCAGGAGTGGCGGCGGAAATGCCACCAGGAGTGGCGGCGGAAATGCCACCAGGAGTGGCGGCNNGGTGCGCGGAAGACGATCTTCGACGCGTCCTTCACCT
This sequence comes from Spirochaetaceae bacterium, assembly GCA_003154555.1. GTDB lineage: Bacteria > Spirochaetota > Spirochaetia > SZUA-6 > Fen-1364 > Fen-1364. The sequence continues at coordinate 108 of PMDT01000079.1, read as the reverse complement.
TTTCGACCAGCTCCTGCGCGATCGTGGCAATGCCGCCCGAGAGGGAATTCGACGGCTTCAGGACGAAGTCCACCGCCCCGAGGTCGAGCGCCTGGAGCGTGAGCTCGG
>PMDT01000198.1:548-13082 GCA_003154555.1 Spirochaetaceae bacterium | reverse complement strand
CCGCGACATGGGCTACGACGTCGCCATCATGGCGGATTCCACCTCCCGCTGGGCGGAAGCTCTGCGTGAGCTGTCCGGGCGTCTCGAGGAGATGCCTGCTGACGAGGGATTCCCCGCCTACCTGCCAACGCGTCTTGCCGAGTTTTATGAGCGNNGTCACGCAGCACACGAAGCGATTCATCCGCTGCTTCTGGGCCCTGGACCGTGAGCTTGCCAACGCGCGGCACTATCCGGCGATCTCCTGGATCGACTCGTACAGCGAATACGCGGAGGAGATAAAAGGCTGGTGGGAGAAGGTCAACCCCGACTGGGCCGATACGCGGGAAAAGGCAATCGACCTCCTGAAACGCGAGCAGAAGCTCAGCCAGATCGTCAAGCTGATCGGTCCCGACGCGCTTCCTGACAATCAGCGGCTGGTGCTCCTGATCGCCGAGATGATCAAGAACGGCTTCCTGCAGCAGAACGCATATGACGACATCGACATGTTCTGCGTTCCCGACAAGCAGGTGCGCATCCTGAAAATGATCATGGATTTCTCCGCGCGCGCACTTTCCATCATCCAGCTTGGTGCCCCGCTTCTGAAGATCCGTGAGCTGTCCTGCATGGAGCGGATCGTGAGGGCAAAGTCCGTCATCAGCAACGATCAGCCCGAGAAGCTCACGGAAATCGAGTCGCTGATGATCTCCGAAATGGACGAGCTGGAGAGGAGCTACAAGAGATGAAGGGCCTGGAATACCGGGGCCTCACGAAAGTGGACGGCCCCATCATCATCCTCAACCGCACGGAGAACGTCGGCCTCGGCGAGCTCGTGCGTGTCTACGACCGCAGTCGGGCGGAACGGGCCGGCCGCATCATCGAGCTGTCGGAAAAGGCCGTCGCGGTGCAGATTTTCGGGACGAACACGGGTCTTTCCATCGACACGTCTTCCGTGGAGTTCAGCGGCAAGCCCATGGAAATGCGCGTGTCCCGCGACATGCTCGGGCGGATCTACGACGGCCTGGGAAAGCCCATCGACGGGTACCCGGAATCGTGGAGCTCGCTGCGTCTCGACGTGAATGGCGTCCCGATCAACCCGGATGCGCGCACGTACCCCCGGGACTTCATCCAGACCGGCATCTCCTGCATTGACGGCATGAACACGCTCATCCGCGGCCAGAAGCTGCCGATTTTTTCGGGCAACGGTCTTCCCCACAACCGCCTTGCGGCGCAGATCATCCGCCAGGCGAANNGACTCATTCGAGGCCAGCGGCGTTCTTGCAAATGTCGTCATGTTCCTGTCCCTGGCTGACGACCCGTCGATCGAAAGGCTCATCACGCCGCGTTGCGCCCTCACGGCGGCGGAATACCTCGCCTACACCTGCGACATGCACGTGCTGGTGGTCATGACCGACATGACGAACTACTGCGAATCCCTGCGTGAGGTTTCCACGATCCGCGGCGAGATCCCGTCCCGCAAGGGATATCCCGGCTACCTGTATTCCGACCTTGCATCCCTCTATGAGCGGGCAGGCAAGATCGAGAACTCCAGCGGCTCCATCACGCAGATCCCCGTGCTCACGATGCCCAGCGACGACATCTCCCACCCGGTTCCCGATCTCTCGGGCTATATCACGGAAGGGCAGATCGTCCTGGATCGCGAGCTCTTCCAGAAGGGCATCTATCCGCCTGTCGCAGGGCTTCCGTCGCTGTCGCGCCTNNGGCCCGGGCATGACGCGGGACGACCACAAGGAGCTCTCCTCGCAGCTCTTTGCCGGTTATTCGCGCGTGCGCAGCATCCGCTCGCTGGCCGCGGTCATCGGTGAGGAGGAACTTTCGGACCTCGACAAGCAGTACCTCACCTTCGGAGACCGGTTCGAGCGTGAGTTTCTGGCGCAGGGAGAGCACGAAAACCGCACCATCGACCAGACGCTCGACATCGGGTGGAGCATCCTCGGTGCCCTGCCACGTTCCGAGCTCTATCGCGTGAGGGAAGAGACGCTGCAGAAGCATTTCCATCCGCAGACGGAAGCCGCGGCGGCGCCCGAGCGGGCAGGAAAGCGGTAGCATGGCGCGTTACGATCTTCCCCCGACTAAGTCGTCCCTCTTCGCGGTCAAGGAGCAGCTCACAATTGCGCGGGAAGGCTTCGAGCTCCTGGAACAGAAGAGGGAGATCCTCGTGATGGAGCTGATGCGGATGGTGGAAGAGGTGAAGCTCCTCGAGCGCGACATGGAAAAGAGGATCACGACCGCGTACGGCTCACTGCGGCAGATGATCGTGCGCATGGGCCGTGAAACGGCGGAGGAGGTGAGCAACGGCATCCAGTTTGCCTATGCAACACGAGAAAAGCATGGCAAGCTCATGGGCATCCCGATGCCGACGCTCGACATGGACATGCCCCGCCTGGAGCTTAAATACTCGTTCATGAGCAGCACAAGTGCCTGTGATGCAACCACCATAGAGTTCTTCGAGCTCGTGAAGCTTATCGCGCGCATGGCCGAAATTCGCACGACCGTCTGGCGCCTGGCCAAGGAAGTGCGAAAAACCCAGCGCAGGGTCAACGCGCTGGAGAAAATCGTGATCCCGGACGTCGTGGACACAAAGAAGTTCATTGAAGGCGTGCTGGAGGAGAGGGAGCGCGAAGTATTCTTCGTCCAGAAAATCCTCAAGGCGCGCCTGCTGGGAGACAGGGTATGAAGGGGATCATGCAGACGGTGCTCGTCGCAGTGAGCGGGTCTTCCTCCTCCCTGTCGGCGGCCAAGTATGGCATCGTGATGGCAAAGATGCACAAATGCAAGCTTGTTGCCGTCTACGTCGTGGACACCGCGACGTTGAAAGAGCTCCTGCTTTCAAAGATATTCGTGGAGGATGAAAGCGTCGAATACGAAAAAAGCCTGGAAAGCAACGGGCAGCGCTACCTGAACTACATCGAAGAGCTCGCACGCAAGAAAGGCGTTCAGGTGGAAAAAGCCCTGCGCAAAGGCTCGATATCGACTGAAATCGTCGAGGCAGCCCAGGAGACTGAGGCGGATATCGTTCTGGTCGGTGGATTCGAAGACAAGGGCATCCTCCACGATGCCATCAGCCGGCAGCAGCGCGACATCCTGAAAAACGCTGAATGTTCCGTGCTCGTCGNNCAGATATATGGCGATATTGACATAGATGTATCATCACTCTATGCTGCGGCGATGGCTGATATATTACAGCGGGTTGTCAGCCTTTTCGACAATCTGATCGCTCAAGGCGAACAATTACGCGACGCGTGCAAGAAGATGTATTTCGCGGGGGCCAAGAAGGCCATTGACGCGCAAACGTTTGAGGCGTGGCGTACGAGCTGCCTCACTCTCCTGCGTTCGACATTCGGGACATCAAGCCCTCATTTCGACAGCTTTACAAACCTGAAGTTCTTCGATCACTACAACTCGACACTCCTGTACCTGGGTATCATGCAAGGCGCACGCGAGGACCTGCGCAAGGGCTACTTCTATCACAAGGACCTGATGCTCAGCGTCAACATCTTCAATTCTTTCCTGGCGCATGCCCTCGCTTTTTGCGCGAAGGGCCAGATGGAGAAAGCGCTCGGAATACTCGAGTCAGTGGTGGCTGACGCCTTGAGGAAGCTTGCAGAATCCCACGGGCTTGTTCCCCGGCCGACGGACGACATCGCAACCGCGGCAGAGGCGCTTGCCCGCACGGAGGCAATTTCCGCGGACGCGAAAGAAAGCCTTCGTGAGCTCCAGCACTACCTGGAAAGCGGAGCACGTGTGGAGCAGGATCCTGGCGCATTCGAGAAGTGGCACGATTGGACGCAGAAGCTTCTCTACGAATACCTCGGCGCGCGAATCGTCATTGTGAACTGATCCGGCCTTCAGTCGGGAAAAGTGCAATCCTGTAGAGCCTCAATCCGCCTTGCGCGAGCAGCACGTACAGCGCGCTTGCCGTGCGCGCGGCGGCAAATCCCGCAATGGGCATTTCTCCTGATGCAATGATGGACTTCCTGTACCGCGTCCGTCCTGCCCCGATGAGTGAGCCAGGGGCGATCATGGAAAGCTGCGAGATCGCCACCCCGTTGCCTGAGATGTGCGTCTCGTCAAAAAGCATAATGTAGCGGAAGCTCGCGCCACCGGGCAGGAGGGCGAGGGATGTCGTCCCGTCGCTGAGGGTCACCGTTGTTTTCGAGAATGGCGACCCGACGGCGCTCTGCTCCTGCAGCACAAGTCGCCGTGTCCCATCGTCCCATGACAGCACGGTGAGTGCTCCGTTTGCAGCCTCAAGGGAGGCCTGGAGGGGACCCGCACCGGGCAGCACGGACGTGGCATCGCCCTGGGCATTGCGCCGCACAACGTACAGCGCGCGCTGATTCGAGCTGTACGCGGTGAACGCGTCCGGCCCCGCGATGCTTGCCCTTGCCGTTCCGTCGAACGCCGGAAGAATGTCCGCCGTGGGTCCGGTCGGCGTGACTGTGCGTGATTTCATCGCCCCCGCGGCCCAATACGCCTGAACAGATCCATGCGCGTCGGTGAGGAGTGCAAGCGGGTTCCCCGGGGGATCCAGGACATCGAGCTCCCACTGCGTCGAGCCGGCCGGCAGCGACGCCATCTTCAGGACGAGCCTCGAGTCCGATTCGCGGTCCAGGTAGAGCACGCGAAGCGTATTCGCAGTCGCGGCGAGCGCATGCGCGCCGAATGTAGAGGGTCCCGGGGCGTTCACGTCGATCTTGTCGATGATCGAGGGCGTCGGGGCTGCCGACGGAAGATGATCATCGTCGGGGAATGAGAGGTAGTCCAGCGTCATCGTCGATCGATCGGGAAAAACGCCCCATACGCGACCGCCGCTTTCCGCCATGGAAAGCGGTGCACTCGGTGCAGAAGCGGCCACCGGGAGGGATTCCACCCTGAGAGGTGCCATTCTGCGCACGTCCGTGCACCCCGCGAGAAGCACAAGGAGCGCGGGCAATCCGAGCAGGAGGAGGGCAGGGCGTGGAGGGACGACAGCGCTTCTCATTTTGGACCTCCCTGAGGTCCGGAACAGGCATGCGCACCTTGAAAACGGCCGCCTATCATGGGACAGAATGAGAACTGCATCATTCAGCCAACATACTGAGAATTGCTGGAAGGACGGTGTTTCTCTTGACCATGCTTTTCCGGAAAACCTATACTACCGGAATGCACGAAGGGTGTACAGCGAAACCCGCGCTCGCTGCTTTGCGTGCAGGTAGTACGGCATGAGCATCTCCGCCGAGAAGCATCTTGCGATACTGCGACAGCGCTATGGGGAAAAGAGGCTGCAGGAGGCGGCGGAGCGGCGCGCGCACCTGGACTACCAGCGGCTGTCCATCGGTGACAACCCCGGCAGCGGCAGGGTGAAGTTCCTTCTCGCCCAGATGCACCAGACCTATTATTTCGGCTTTTCGGAAAGCGCCTGCATCCTGTCGGGGACGTTGCTCGAGCAGGGGCTGATCTACTCCCTGGGTGTGGCGCTGGACCGCAGGGGCCCGCTGCAGTTCGTCCATGGCGCCGAAAAAAGGTGGCTGCAGACGCGCCAGGACCTGCTGGAGCTTGAGCTTGTCGACATGCTGGAGCTTGCCCGCGCGGAGAAGATCCTGCGCGAAGGTCGTGTGCTGCTGCTCGCGCACGAGATCCGCTGGATCCGCAACATGGTCGTGCACGAGCGCATTCCGCTGTTCCGGGCGCACGATGAGAAGCACCTGGAGCTGCGGGTGACCAAGAGCCGCCGCGGACGCGTGCGCTACGCCGTCATCCTTCTCGATCGCGCGGAGGTGGCCGATCTGCGCGCGGGCGACCGGCACGCGTCGGGCGAGCTGACCGCGTACTTCTGCGTGAGCAGGACCCGCATGGTCCTGCGTCACCTGTTCGATCATACCGAAGCGGAGGCGAAAAAGAACAATGAGAGTGGCGGTAGTCTTCTTCTNNTCTCTGGGCGGAATCGTGACGGGCTCATGAGGCTTTCCCAGGCAATCGCCCGGGGAATAGAAAAGCAGGGCAACCAGGTCGACACGTTCGACGGCGCGCGCGATCCCAACGTGAAGCTCACGATCTATCAGTACATTGTTGTCGGCGCAGAACCCGTCGGAACATTCGGCGGAAAAATCCCGGAAACAGTGAAGACCTTTCTTTCCGCTGCCGGAGCGGTCGCAGGACGGAAGAGCTATGCCTTTGTCTCCCGTGCGAGCTTCGGCGCCGCCAAGTCGCTCACCACGCTCATGAAGGTGATGGAAGGAGAAGGGATGCTCATCAAGACTTCCGACATTCTGAGATCGCCCACGGAGGCGGAGGAAATAGGCAAGCGGCTCCATGTGAGCTGAGAGGTTTTCCCTTCCTGACAGACCGTTGGGGCCGCGTCCCTGCAGTCGGCGGGATCTTATTCCTTCCAGGGGAAGATCATGCCCTTGAGCGTGCGCTTTCCCACGCGCTCGCGGTCATCCACCAGCAGGGCGTCCCACGGGATGCGCCGCCTGTTTGTGTCCGGGTTCTGCTCCAGCCAGTCGTACTTGTACAGGCGCAGCTTAAAGGCGATGTTCCACCAGAGAAGGATGGAGGAGATGCCGGGGAGCAGGAGCGCGGTGAAAGCAGAGCCGACCAGGATAATCAGGGCGCAGAGGATCAGCCCGATGCTGAAAGCGGGATTGTCGAAGAATATCAGGAAACTCTTTCGAAAGATTTTGCGGAACTTGTGATCCAGCCGCGACTGGATGGGAAAATAGAACTGGCTGGCAAGGACGCCCGCCACGGTCACCCAGAAGAGCAACGCTACCGCCAGGGGTCCGACAAGCGATTTCATGCCACCGTAGAACTGGAATGCGACGCGCACAATGAGAAGATACGCCGTGACGAGAAGCGCCAGCAGGAGGCTCGACGGCCAGCTCTCCTTGAGAAATGTGAGAAAATCCTGCACGCCCGGCTGTTTGTAGTCGGCAATCTCCGCGCAGAAGCGGCTCACCGCCCCCGTATACGCGGCGAAAACGGCGATTCCCAGGGCAATCACGGCGAAAAAGAGAACGGGCACGGAGACAAAGACGGGCGCGAGAAGGATGAATATTGCGAGAACCGCGATGTAGCCGAGATTCATGAGGATGATGCGGAACATATTGTCCCACATATCGAAAAATGCTTTCTTCACAAGAAAACCGAACATGGAGGCAGAGTAGCACTCTTTCTGCCGATGGTCAAATCACGGTTTTCTGCTCCTGGCGGTAGCAATTCTCAGTATGGTGACTGAATGATGCAGTTCTCATTTGTCCCATGGTATACGGGCGTTTTCAAAGGTGCGCATACCTTTTCCAGGCCTCAGGAAGGTCCAAAACGAGAACTGCTGGCTTGGTTGCGGCCTGCCTTGACAACGAAGCCCGGGATTAATATCGTACAAACGGCATTTGCCAATGGTGAATTACTACGAGATCCTCGGTATCGCGCAGGACTCCACGGCCCAGGAGATCAAGAAATCGTTTCGCAAGCGGGCAAAGGAGATCCACCCTGACGTCCGCCCCGACGACGATCGCCGATCCGAGGAGGAGATGCGGCTCCTCCTCGCGGCCTACGAGGTATTGAGCGACATCGAAAAGCGCGGCGAGTATGACCGCTCCCTGCATTCCTTCCTCCGTGTAAGGGGTTTCGATTACCGAGAGTTTCTCCGCCGACGTGCAGACGATCCCTTGAGTCAGTCCAAGCTCATCTTTCACGACCTCCTGGCCAACCACCAGGACGAGGCTATCGCCCTGTATGAAAGGCTGACGGGCGGGGAGCGGGACGCGCTGGAACGCTACCTGTCGCGTGAGGATTACATGGACTGCGCGTTTCTCCTGGCGGAGGTTTTCGAGACGCGCCATCGCTATGCCGAGGCATACTCGCTGTACCGCCAGCTTTGTTTCCTGGAAGAGGACAAGCCGTATTTCCACCATTTCATCGACGAGGTGATCGATCGCCTGCGGACCCTTCTCTGCTTCAAGATGCTGCCGGAGCTCGAGGCCCCGGATGCCATTTCGCGGCTCAAGGAGCTAATCCGGATGAGCTTCTCCCGCAAGGACAATGCCTTTTTCTACAAGAAGCTGGCGGAGGTCTACGCGGGGCTCGGTCAGCAGGAGACGGCGTTGCAATACCTTCAAAAGGGGTTACAATTGGATCGGAAGCTTTCCGGGGTGAAAAAGCTCATGGAGCGCATCGGATGCCCCGTGTACCTTGACAATTCCTGAGGCGTTCGCTTAACTGGCCACGTCGTCGGTCCCCACCGGGAGTATTCACAAGGAGCGGTAGATCACCATGAAGAGATTGATATTCTGCGCGGCAATGGCATGCGCGCTCGTCGCCTCCCTTGGCGCACAGGTGCTCGACAAGCCCGCCGCGACCGTCCGCCTGACGAAGACGGAGTCCATCACGGTGACACAGCTCCAGAAACAGGTGCAGGCCTTTGAAGCAAGCGCGCACCGGGTCCTGACGACTGACGAACGCAAGCAGGTGCTCGATTCGATGGTGGCGCAGATCCTTCTCCTCCAGGCCGCCGCCAAGGAGAACGTAGTCGTCTCCGATCCCCAGTTGAAGGCGGCGCTCGCGACCTACGAGCAGCAGCTCGGACAAGGCTACGGTCTGGGCCGGCCGCTTACGGATGCAGAGCTCCAGCAGTACGTCAAGAGCACCGGGCAGACCTACGACGTTTTTCTCAAGAGCCTGCGCGATCAGCAGACCGCGTACAGCTACATCCAGAAGAAACGTCCGAATATCGCCGACTCGGTGAAGCAGCCGACCGACCAGGACATCCAGGACTATTACGACCAGAACAAGCGCAACTTCTTCATGGACGACATGATCACCTTCCGTCACATCTTCATCGACACAACGCAGCTCACCTCGAAGGATGACCGTGACAAGGCCGCGAAACACGCTGATGACATCCTCAAGGAGCTGAAGGCGGGGGCGGCGTTCACCGATCTCGTGACGAAGTATTCGGATGATTCGCGCTCCAAGTACAATGGGGGCCTCTACCCAAGCCTCTTCCGCAATGACGACCAGCGCCGGCAGGCATTCGGGACCCCGTTCTTTGATGCGCTGTTCAAGATGAAGAAGGGGGAGACCAGCGCCGTGCTGCAGTCCAACGCGGGTTTTCACATCGTGCAGATCGTGGATCGCCTCGACGCGCGCCTGCTGGGGCTGGATGACAAGATCCCTCCCCAGAATACCGCGACGGTGCGGGACACGGTGAAAAGCGCCATCCTGATCAACAGGCAGAACGCCGCGTGGACACAGGCCCAGGCAGAGCTCGTCGCCGATCTGAAAAAGACGGCAGAGGTCAACATCTTCAACGACAATATCGTCTGGTAGGAGTCGAGCGGCGCTCGGCGGAGGATCATGGGCGCGCGCAGGAAGGGCCGGATCATCGCATTCCAGTCTCTCTATCGGTATGACCTGTCCGGCGCGCCGCTCGCCGAGCTTTTCGATTTCTCCTGGCTGCAGGGTGAGCGTGCGGCCGTCCCCCCTGAGGAAACGCTCCTTTTTGCGCGCCTTCTCATCCAGGGCGCCCTGGAGAACCTGCCAAGGATCGACGAGGTCATAAAAGGGCAGCTCGAGAACTGGGACTTCGCGCGGCTGAACAAGGTTGACCTCGCGCTGCTGCGCATGAGCGTCTACTGCCTCCTCTACCAGCCAGAGATCCCCCCCACGGTCACAATCGACGAGGCTGTCGACATTTCGAAGACGTACGGCACGGCGGATTCCTACCGGTTCGTCAACGGGGTGCTCGACGGCGTGCGCAAGAAACTCAACCTGCCCGGGGATTGAATGAGGTTGCGCTGGCCAGCTCGGGCAGGGATCGGCGCGGGAGTTCTCGTCGCTGTCGCGGTCGCCCTGTTCCTCTTCATCCGCCCGTTCCGCCCGCCGCAATCTGTCTCAGCACCGCCGTATGTACAAATAGACGCCGCCATTGCCGGCGGGTACGTCGCCACGGCAAAGGAGCTCCTTTCCTCGGTCACCATCCTGCCGTCATCGGAAAGCGAGCTGCTGCGGCTCTTGAAGCGCGCCAACGCGGTTTGCGGGGAGACAGGCGACTACAGCCTGCTCGCCGACATGGGCAGGCGGGCCCTCGCTCTCCAGGGCAGAAGCGCGCGAATCCGGGCTATCGCCGGCTATGGCGCCATGAGGGCGCAGCGACTGTCGGACGCCGACCGCATCTTTGCGCGGGGCACCATGCCATCAGGTGTCGGCGATCTCCTGCAGGGAGAGGCAGCCTTGCGGCGCGGTACGGCATGGCAGGGAGCCGATGCCCTGACGCGCGATCTGGTGGCCCTGGCGAGGTCGGAGAAAGCGGCGACATTCGAAAATGCGGCGCTGCGCGCGGGGGACCAGCGACTCTTCCTGGACGCCGCGCTGCTGGACATGAAGCAGGGTGCGCTCGCGACGGCACGGCTGCTCGCGCTGGGCTCGCTCGGAGAATCGCGTTTCGATGAGGCGGCCGCGTACATGCTCTACGATGCAGGTGACTTTGCCGCCGCGCTGCAGAGGCTGTCGCAGCTCCAGGCATCGCAGCCTGCGCGCGCCTCCCTCGCGCTGACGCTTGCAGATATATTCATGGCGGACGGAAACGGCGCGGATGCTGAAGCGTGGCTGCTGAAGGCGCTCCCCCTCGGCCCCGCGGAAAGCTGGACGGCATATGCCGATCTTTCGTTTTTTTCCCTTCAACGCGGCGCGCTTCCCGCGGCGGCCCGGCGCATTGACGACGGACTGGCGTTTTTCCCCCGATCGCGCGAGCTTCGTTTTCAGCAGGCATCGCTTGCAGTCGCCATGGGGCAGCAGGAAAGGGCGGAATCCATCGCGACGGCACTCGCCACAGAGAATCCCGCCGACGCCGATGCGGGGCTCCTCCTGCTCTCACTCAAGGCGCCGTCCCTGTCGCCGGAGTCCTACCGGGGCGAGATGTGGAAGCTTTTCAACCACGCCCCGGCGAGTCCGGCGGTGTTCGGAGCTCTCTGCGTGACCCTTTTTGCGACCCATGATTGGGAAGGAGCCGAGCTCGCGCTCAAACAGTATGAGACGGCGCGAGGAGAGCCCGCCGCAGATACCCTGCTCGTGGCCGGCATGGTCGCGGCGCAAAAGGGGGATAAAGCAGGGGCCATCGCGGCGCTGCGGAAGAGCATGCTGCTGGCGCGCGACCCGCGCGCCCTTTACGACCTGGGGCTTGTCTACCTTTCACAGGGAAACGCCCGTGCGGCGCGCGCGGAGCTTGACGCCGCGGCAGGGGAGTTTCCATCGTCCGGCGGGGATGCGGAGGCGCGCGTGGCGCTGGCCCGGATTGAGACATTCCGTGGCACAGCCCACCTGCTGGACGGCGACCTGCCGGCGGCACGCACGGCGCTCGTGCATGCGCTTGCCCTGGACCCGCGGAATCTTCGCGCCGCGCTGGAATTGCGGAAACTTGAAGCGGGGAGGCAATAGTGCTATCATTCGGACGCCCAGCGGGGCGCCAGGACCCGGTAGCGGGAAAAGGAGAGGCAATGCCGAACAAGAACGACTCGACGAACTGCATCATCGGCGAAGGATCCATATTCGACGGGCGTTTCTACGTCAACGGCTCCATCCTCATCGAGGGGAAGTTTCAGGGTGACATCCGTACCGACGACCAGCTGATCGTCGGCCCGACAGGCAAGGTGAAGACCGACATCCAGGCGCGGCGGGTCACTATCGCCGGGACGCTCATAGGGAATATTCTGGCAACCGAAGAGGTGAGCCTCCTGCACACGGGCAAGGTCCTGGGCAACATCACTACGCCCAAGCTGAGCGTCGAGCCTGGCGTCATCACTGAAGGCAAAGTGACCATCACCTCAGGTCAGGCTGATGAAGCCAAAAAGATCATTGAGGAATCTTTCGGGACCGAAACAGAGGATGCCTTCACGGGGATCATCAAGGAAAAGAAAAAGGAAAAAGCCCGGGACAAAGAGAAAGACGACGTGGGAAAATAACCGGTAATGATCCGACTGAAGAACGAAAAGGAAATTGCCGGGATCCGCGCCTCGGGAGCGCTGCTCGCCGAAACCCTCCAGGAGCTCCTGAAGATGATCGCGGACGGGGTCACGACCCGTGAGCTGGATTCATTTGCGCGGTCCCGCATCGAGAGCAGGGGTGGCCGTCCCGCCTTCCTGGGCTACATGAACTATCCCGCCTCGATCTGCATCTCCCTGAATAACGAGGTCATTCACGGGATCCCCGGGCCGCGCAAACTTCGCAGCGGGGACCTGGTGAGCCTCGACCTGGGCGTCGACCTGAGTGGCTACTTCTCCGACTCGGCGCTCACCGTGGCCGTCGGAACAGCAACCGCCGAGCGCGAGAGGCTGATGAAAGTGACCCGCGAGTGCCTGGAGCGCGCCGTCGCCCAGGCCGTGCCGGGCAACAGGATCAGCGACATCTCGCGCGCCGTGTACGAGCATGCGACTGCGCACGGCTGCGGCGTCGTGCACGAGTACTGCGGGCACGGGACGGGATTCGCAATGCACGAGGATCCCCAGATCCCGAACTACGTCGGGTCGGGCCCCAACCCGCGCCTGAAGGAAGGCATGG
>PMDT01000198.1:0-519 GCA_003154555.1 Spirochaetaceae bacterium | reverse complement strand
AGACTATCCGGTACATGCGCAAGGAATTTCTCTCCTACCAGGCCGTGCGCAACAATGCCATCAAGCTGGCACACCGCATCCACGGCGAAGGCTTTTTTCCCGACGTGATCTACGTGTCGCTCCGCGGCGGGGCGTACATGGGAAACGTCATGAGCGAGTTCTTCAAGATGAAGCGCCGCGACCGCCGTCCGGTGTACTACGCGGCCGTGGTCGCGCGCTCGTACCGGGACATCGGCCTGCAGGACCGCGTACGAGTGGACGGGTGGACCTACGATCCCGAATACCTTCGCAGCGGCGACAAGGTCCTCCTGGTTGACGACATCTTCGACACCGGGCGGACGGTGAACCACCTCGCGGAGATCATCATCGACAAGGGGATCCCGCGCGAGGACCTGCGGGTCGCCGTGCACGACTACAAGATCCGCCGCTACCTGGCAAAGCAGATGCCCGTGCAGCCGGACTACTGGTGCCGCTACCACGAGCTGTCGACCCCCGAAGACGATTTCTGGATCCACTACA
>PMDT01000102.1 GCA_003154555.1 Spirochaetaceae bacterium | reverse complement strand
TGGACGGCTTCCAGGTGATGGAAGGGCTTAAGACCAACGACGGGGACGGCTACCTGCCGGTCCTGGTCATCACCGCTCAGCCCGGCCACAAGCTGAAGGCCCTTCAGGCCGGTGCGAAAGACTTCATCAGCAAGCCTTTCGACCTCGTCGAGGTGAAGACGCGCATCGCCAACATGCTGGAGGTGCGTCTCCTGTACAAACGGCTTGAAAGCTACAGCAAAGAGCTCGAGGCGACAGTCCTGGAACGCACGGCGGAGCTGCGCGAAAGCGAAGCCCGCTATCGCAGTCTGACCGAGCTCGCCTCCGACTGGTACTGGGAGCAGGACGAGAACATGAACTTCACCAAGGTTTCGGGCCCGGTGCTCGAGATGCTCGGAATCCGCGTCGACTCCTTGTCCGGAGAGAAGGGGGGCATCGATGACGACGGCTGGAACGAGGACGAAAGGTCCGCGCTCCAGGCGAGCATTGCCGCCCGGGAGCCTTTCCTGGACTTCGTGTTCACCCGCGTCAGCCCCGATGGCTTAAAGCGAAGGTTCCGGGTGAGTGGAGAGCCCATGTTCGACCGGTCCAGCCGTTTTATCGGCTATCGCGGAATCGGCGTTGAAATGACCGAAAAGAATGAACACGCCATGCAGGCAGGCGCGCATGAGCCCGGCAGATAGTCCCGGGCAGAACCATCTTCTTGCCGCCGTACCCCGGAAGGAATTCGCGGAGTTCTCGGCGTACCTCGAGCTGGTCCCGATGCCGCTCGGCACGATGCTCTATGTTCCTGACGAGCAATTGGAGTACGCATATTTTCCCACCACGTCGATCGTCTCATTGCACTACGTCACCGAGTCTGGCGCGACGGCCGAAATGGCGGGCGTTGGCAACGAGGGCATGGTAGGCGTTTCCCTGTACATGGGGGGCAACACCACGCCGAGCTCCGCGGTGGTGCAGACCGCGGGGGCCGCGTACAGGCTGGAGCGCGCCAGGCTCCTCCAGGAGTTCAACCGTGCCGGCGCCATGCAGAGGCTGCTGCTTCGCTACATGCAGGCGCTCATGACGCACATGGCGCAAACGGCGGTTTGCAATCGGCACCACACGGTGGAGCAGCAGCTATGCCGCTGGCTGCTTCTCACACTGGACCGGCTGCCGACGAACCACCTCGTCATGACCCAGGACCTGGTTGCGAACATGCTCGGTGTGCGGCGGGAAGGCATCACGGAGGCTGCCGGGAATCTGCAGCGTTTCGGCTTCATCAGTTACCGTCGCGGGCATATCGCGGTCCTGGACCGCGGCGGCCTTGAAAAGCACACCTGCGAGTGCTACGGCGTGGTCCGCACGGAAATGAGAAGGCTGTTCTCCGACATGCAGGTTCGAAAGACGAGTCCCGTTCCCGGATAGCAGCTGCGAACAGGCCGCGCCGGGCAGCCAGTCGCTCCCGCCACGGTGACGGTTTTCTTTTCCATATCTACTCCCTTCAGCAAGTAAGTCAGGTTGCCGGCTGTTTTCGTGTGCCCTTGCGGCAGCTATCTTTGCGGAAGGAATTAGGATAATCATATGACCAGTTACCACATGGAAAAGATCAATTCGTTCTTGCCGAAAGGCGCATCGCCGGCTCGCCGGTTAGGTGAAAGGACAAAATCGCCGTATGTCGGTTCATGAAGATCGCGCGCGGGGACTGCTTGCGCGCATGACGCTCAAGGAAAAGGTCGCCCAGCTCATCGCGGTATGGCTCAGTTTTGACGACAAGGGCGGCGTGACGGTGAAGGACCTGACCGGCTTTTCCGTAAACGATTCACACCAGGACGTGGCGGAGGTCCTCGCCAACGGCATGGGGCAGATCACACGGCCCCTCGGGACCAGGTCGATCGCGCCGCGCCAGGCGGTTCGGGCGCTCAATTCGATACAGAAATACCTCGTGGAGAAGACGCGCCTGGGAATCCCTGCGCTGCCCCACGAGGAGTGCCTGGCCGGGGTCATGGCGCGGGACGCGACACTCTTTCCTGCCGGCATCAATTATGGCGCGCTCTGGGACCCGGAACTGATGGAGAAAGTGGCATCCGTGATCGGGGAGCAGCTCTTCTCCGTCGGCGCCCGCCAGGGGCTCGCACCCGTGCTGGACGTGAGTCGGGATGTGCGGTGGGGACGCACCGAGGAGAGCCTTGGCGAGGACCCTTATCTTGCCGGTTGCCTTGCCGTCGCGTACGTGCGCGGACTGCAGGGGGGCCCGCACCGCAGGGTGCTTGCCACGCTGAAGCACTTTGTCGGCCACTCCTTCAGTGAAGGAGGACGGAATCATGCGCCCGTGCATGTCGGCGAACGGGAGCTGAACGACGTTTTCATGCTCCCGTTCGAGATGGCCGTGAAGCTGGCGGACGCGGGCTCCCTGATGCCGGCGTACCATGACATCGACGGGGAGCCGTGCACGGTCTCGCGCCGCAATTGTACGGAGATTCTGCGCGGCCAGTGGGGATTCGACGGAATCATCGTTTCGGACTACGAGGCGATATCGCTGCTCTACGATCATCACAAGGTCGCCGCCGACAAGGCGGAAGCCGCGGCGCTCGCCATCAGGGCGGGCATGGACGTGGAGCTTCCGGGGGCCACGTGCTTCTTTACCGGCATCGAGCAGGCGGTGGACCGCGGAATCCTCGACGTTGACGATGTGAACGGGGCCGTTCTGCGCGTCCTGGTGGAGAAATCCCGTCTCGGCCTCTTCGAGCATCCATTCGCAGACGAAGAGGGGATCGCTTTCAACCTGCCCGCTCATCGCACCGTTGCCATCGAGGCGGCCGAGAAGTCGATCACGCTTCTCACGAACGACGGCATCCTGCCTCTTTCGGCGGAAAAGACGACCGCGCTCATCGGGCCGCTGGCCGACGAGCCCAACGCGGGCCTGAGCGGCTACTCGTTTCCCGTCCACGTGAGCTCGCTGCCGCAGGGCGACGCGTCGGACGAAACTCACCGCTTCACGCTGCGGGAAACGTTCGCTGACAGGCTTCCCGGAGATCGCCTGCTCTACGCCCGTGGCTGCGACATTCTCAGTCGCCGCCCGCGGCAGGCACCCGTTTTTCCCGGAGAGCTGTCGGCCGGTCATGGGGAACAGGCCGACAACGTGAGCTTCGACACAAGCGGCATACAGGAAGCGGCAGCCGTGGCCGCTCGCGCGGACCAGGTCGTGCTGGTGATGGGAGACATTGCCGGACTGTTCCTGAGCGGCACTGTTGGTGAAGGATCGGATGCATCGTCGCTTCGCCTTCCGGGCGTCCAGCAGGAATTGCTGGATGCCGTGCTCGCAACCGGCAGGCCGCTCGTCGTCATCCTGGTGAGCGGCCGGCCCTACAATATCCTGCAGGGGTATGCACGCGCCAACGCCGTGATCGAGGCATGGCTTCCCGGCCAGGAGGGCGCCCGGGTCCTGTCTGACATCGTCTTCGGCGACCGGGAGCCCGGAGGCCGCCTGCCGGTCTCCATCCCGCGAAGTGCCGGCGCAATGCCGTACTTCTACAATCACAAGCTGAAATCGGCGGGGACGCCGATCCAGAAGGAATTCGGTGCGATCTTTCCATTCGGCCACGGCATGAGCTACACGCGCTTTGCCTATCGGGATTTTTCCGTGGAATCACGCACGGTGCCTGCCGACGGGCAGGTCATCGTGGGCGGCGTGATACGAAATGTCGGGGAGAGAAGGGGAGACGAGGTCGTCCAGGTGTATGTGCGTGATATCAAGGCGAGCCTCGTACGGCCGTTGAAGGAGCTCAAGGCTTTTAAGCGCGTCACGCTCGGGCCGGGGCAATCCATCGAGATCCGGTTCCGCATACCGGTGGATATGCTGTCCTACACGATGACGGGCACTGACCGCGTCGTCGAGCCCGGTGATTTCGAGATCATGGTCGGCTCCTCATCCGAAGACTTCGCGTATCGCCAGACGATCACCGTCGGCGGGGAGCTGCGCCATTTGCCGGGCGCATGGCGGATGCAGTCGGACGTGGAGATGCGGCCCGTTCATTGATATTCTTCGAAGACGGAGGTCCTCACCGTGCCGACGTTCGAGCCTTTTCCCCCGGCTGATATCGAGCTGCGCGATGTCGAGCTGCTGCAGAAGCGTGAGTCCGATCGCGTCTATCTGCTCAAGCTCTCGAGCGACAACCTCCTCAGGCCCTACAGGTTCGAGGCGGGACTCTGGTCAGAGCCGGGGAAGCCGGAGGGAATCCACTGGGGCTGGGAATCACCCACAAGCCAGGTGCGCGGCCACTTTCTGGGTCACTGGCTTTCCGCGGCTTCCCTGTACGCAGCCGCGACGGGCAATCGCGAGATGCGGGGAAAGGCGGAAGCCATTGTCGACGGCCTCGCGCTTTGCCAGGAGGCGAATGGCGGCGAGTGGCTCGGCTCTGTTCCGGAGAAATACCTCGCGCTCATCGCCGCCGGTCGCCGGGTCTGGGCGCCGCATTACACCATCCACAAGACCTTCATGGGCCTCATGGATACCTATCGCTACCTGGGATACTCCAAGGCTCTCGAGCTCGCGGAGAATTGGGCGAGATGGTTCCTTCGGTGGACCTCGCCCTTCTCCAACGAAAAGATGGATTCGATCATGGACATCGAAACCGGAGGAATGCTCGAGATCTGGGCGGAGCTTTTTGGCGTGACCGGCAAGGCCGAGTATCGCGCGCTCATGGACCGCTACACGCGCCGCAGCCTTTTCCATGCCCTCCTCGGGGGATCTGACCCGCTTTCCAACATGCACGCAAACACGACAATTCCTGAAGTCCTCGGCGCAGCACGCGCCTACGAGGTCACGGGTGAGGGGTACTGGCTCGATGTCGCGAAGGCATACTGGGAGCTCGCTGCAGAGAGACTACCGCGCCCCATCACGGGTGGAAGCACTGCTGGCGAGATATGGGTGCCCGAGGGACGGCTTCCCCATCGCCTCGGCGACAAGAATCAGGAGCTTTGCACCGTCTACAACATGATGCGCCTCGCGGAGTTTCTCCTTCGGCATACAGGCGAGGCGCGTTATGCCGACTACTGGGAGAGAAACCTGCGCAATGGGATCCTCGCGCAGGGATTCTGGCAGGGCAGGCTCACGCATGGAGCGGCGGTCGATCATCCTCTTACCGGGCTCGTATCATACTTCCTTCCCCTGCGCCCCGGCTCGGTGAAGCTCTGGGCTTCCGAGACGGATCACTTCTTCTGCTGCCACGGATCCAACGTGCAGGCGAACGCGGCGCACACCGGGGGCATCTACTATAAGACTGGCTCGGGACTCGCCATCTGTCAGCTGATCGAGTCACGGCTTTCGTGGGATCGCGACGGCCAAAGAGCCTCTGTCGAGATCCGGCGCGTCGACCTCACGGGTGACATGACGCGTATAGACGGCGTCGCCGTCGGCAATCCCGCCCCTCCCGACCGCCAGGCCTTCGATGTCCTGGTATCCTGCCCGATCGCGACCGTGTTCGATCTCTCGATCAGGCTGCCCTGGTGGCTTGCCGGCAAGGCGAAGCTGTCGGTGAACGGCGAGGCGCTCCGCATCGAGACGGACCCCTCGTCCTTCCTCACGATACAGCGCACGTGGAAGAATGACCGCATCCGGATCGAGCTTCCCAAGCGACTCGCTTCCGAGCGCCTCGCCGGATCGGGCAACATGTACGCGTTCATGGACGGCCCGGATGTCCTCGCCGGCCTCTGCTCCGAGGAACGCACGCTCTCCTGCGAAGATCCTGAGGCGCCGGAGAGCGACCTGGTCGCCGACGATGAGAGGGAATGGAGCAGGTGGACGCAGGGTTTCAGAACTCGCGGCCAGGATCCGGGTATCCGCTTCATCCCTCTTCGCCAGGTCGGATACGAGAGCTATTCGGTCTATTTCCCGGTTGCGCCGCGTCGGTGAAGCCCGCGCGCAAAGCCGTCGCCATGCTATACTCCCTTCATGGGATGTGCCTCACAACGCGCGCTGACCGCCCGGACGAAGACTGCCGCCCGGCTCGCTCTTATCGTCGGCCTCTCCTGTTGCCTGGCAGCGTGTGGGGCCTGGAAGGGCCCGTCTCCCGTTGCCAGCTCGCCCCGGAAGATCCAGGTGATGGCGTCAGATGGCTGGATCTACGATGTCATGGGGGAAAATGCGAAGCGGTTCGAGAAGGAGACCGGCATCAAGGTTTCATTCTCGATCTACGCGCCGCACGTGTACTTCCGGGCGCTCCAGACGATGCTCGCCTCCGGTGAGGCAGCCGACATCTTTCTCATGCAGTCCACGCGGTGGTACCTGGGCAGCGAGATCGATCCCGAGAAGTGGTGCATCGACCTGACGTCGGAGGAATGGACCAAACGCCTGAAGACGGAATGGCTTCCCGCCGTCTCGTACAAAGGACGGGTCTACGGCCTCATCGTGTGGGACGACACCCTGGGATGGGTCTATACCTACAACGACAGGATCTTCCGGCGGCTGGGTCTCTCGGCGCCGCGGACGTATGCGGAGTTCGTGGCGGTCTGCGAGCGGATCAAGCGGGCGGGCATCGTTCCCATCTACGAACCCGGGGCCAGCCGATGGCATACGTCCCTTACCTTCTTCGAGATGGGCGCCACATTCGAGGAGCGGGACCCCGGACTCTACGAGCGGCTCAACGCGAACAAGCTGAAGTTCGCCGACTACCCGCCGTTCCACCGGGCGCTCGGCCAGATTCTTTCCGCGGCCAATCGCGGCTTCTTCGGCAACGACTTCATGGCGGACACGATCGAAGGGTCGAAGACCGCTCTCCTCTCGGGCGCTGCCGCCATGACGCTGAACAAGATCGGGTTTGCCCGAAGCGTCCTGAAGACCAATCCCGACTCCGGCGCCCAGACCTGGGGAATGTTCCCCATCCCCTGGCTCGACAACAGCACGGTGAGCATCGAACGTTCCGCGCCCACGTGGTTTGGAAACGCGAAAAGCCGGGACCGCGCGGCCGTGCTCCAGTTCTTCCGGTTCCTGACCCGTGATGACAACCTCTATCGGTACGCGAGCGAGCAACCTGAGGGCATCAGCCTGTCCTTCCCCACCCGGCCCGTGCCTCTCCTGCCGAACGAACAGGCGTTCGTCGGCTCGGCGCGGCTTGGCGGGGAGCCGTTCCAGGGCGGGGTGAAGTACATCATGACGCAATGGATGGAAATCGAGGCCGATTTCGAGTCGATGCTCGCCGGGGCCCTGAGTCCCGTCGGTTTTCTGTCGGCAGTCGATGCGCGGAGGGCCAACATGGCAGCCGCGGCCCGGGATCCCGCGTGGCCGCCGCCTCTCAGCGGTGCATCGAGTCCCTGAATGCGGTGGGGTTCTGCCCTGTTTCCTTCTTGAACAGCCGGGAGAAATACAACGCATCATCGTATCCCACCGCCGCGGCGACCTGCTTGACTTCCATCAGCGGGTGTCCCGCGAGCAGGCGCTTCGCTTTCTCGATCCGCATGCGGATCAGGTCCTGGGTCGGCGTGCATCCCTTGATCCGGCGGTAGAGCCGCAGCAGGTAGGCGGCCTTGCACCCGAATCGCGCTGCAAGCCGCTCCAGCGAATAGGGCAGGCGGTAGTTCTCCTTGAGATACAGCTCCACCGAATCAGCCAGGTCCTGCTCCCGAGATCCCAAGCGGTCCAGTCCGAACTCCGCGTCGACCGATCCTGCCGAAGCCTCCAGCCGGATGCGAATTTTGCGGAGGGTCTCCTGCAGCGCGGGGACCTCGACGGGCTTGAGGATGTAGTCGTCCACGCCGAGCTCGATGGCCCGACGGGCATACTCGAACTCGCTGTATCCCGAGACGATGAGGATCCGGAGGTCCGGGTTGGTCCTTCGGATACGCTCCACCAGCTCCAGCCCCCCGAGGATCGGCATCTTGATATCGGTGATCAGCAGGTCCGGCANNGCGGTCTTGCGCGCAAGGTAATCGCGCATCCGGTCCTCGTCCTCCGCGACGACGAACGTGAGTTTGCGATCAGCCATGGAGCGCGGCCCCCATCGCGACGCGCGCCCCCCCGCCCGGGCGGTTGCCAAGGCTGAAGGCGACCGCGCTTCCGTAGGCGAGTCGAAGCCGCTCGAACGAATTGATGATTCCCATGCCCGAGATCGACATGCCCGACCGCCCGTTGCCATCCTGCGCGCGGGCGGCGATCTTCCCGGAGATTTTTTGCAGGGTGTCATCGGAGAACCCGGGTCCATTGTCGAGGATCTCGATCGACCACCGCCCGTCCACGCAGGCGCCGCGCAGCTCGATGCGCCAGGGAGGACGCGCCGACGTCGCGTACTTGAAGCAGTTCTCGATGAACGGCTGCAGGATCAGCCGGGGGACGACGATCTGCCTCGTTTCCGGGGAGACATCGATGCAGTATTCGAGGCTCTCGCCGAATCGTGCCTGCATGGCGGCGAGATAGCTCTCCGCGTACTCCACCTCCGTCCCCAGGGTTGCGGTTGTTCCCTCGGTGGATGACACGTAGCGCAGCACCCGCGTGAGGTTGAGGATCAGCTCCTGGATGGCCGGTGACGAGCCCTCTTCGGCCATGATGGCGATGGTCTGCAGCATGTTGTGGATGAAGTGCGGGTTGATTTGTGCCTGCAGCGCCTCCAGCTGGGCCTGCTTCTCGTGCGCGCGCAGAGACACGGCCTCCTGGAGCGATTCGTTGAGCTTCCGTCGCATGTCGCGGAATGCCAGACGCAGCTCATCGATCTCCCCCAGGACAGGCGTGTGCGTCCCCGCGCCGCTTTCCTCGAGATTTCCCAGTTCCAGCGCCTCGATCTCCGCGTGGAGTGCCTTGATGGGCACGGTGACCCGGCGGGCGATAAAGTAGGAGGCCCCCAGTGAGCAGGCGATCGCGATCAGCGCGAGAAGACCGATCCGCAGCGCATATTGGAGAACGCTCGCCGCAAGACCTCCCGGGGGCGCGCCGATCAGCAGCGTCCAGCCGGTGTCCTGCGATGTGGCCACCGCGAAGATGCGGGGCTCCCGCGTCCCCGGAAGCACGCCGGTGACGATGGGCCGGCGGGATGCCTGCGCGGCCAACGCGCGGAAGACGGCAGGGTCCGCGGAGGTCCCGTCGTAGGGATACAACTGGTTCCAATCCGCGTCGTAAAGGGCGAACGACCCCGACGTGCCGCTCAACAGATCCAGCTCTCCGAACAGCGTGTCGCAATACTGCTCCACCTCGACGATTCCCTTCGTGGAAAGCATTGCATCCTGGAAGCTTCTGACGAGCGATATGTAGCGCTTGTCCTTCACGATGATCGAGGTTTCCTCCAGAAGCGGATCCGCGTGGGGAGGGAGGATCAGCCTTTCACCGCCGGATCGGATGACCTGCGCATACCACGGCTCCCGGGACACGTCCCGCTCGATGAGGCGGCTGTAATACCCCGCGCCGATCATCTCCCCCCGCAGATCGTAGACGTTGGCCTGGGGCGCCGAACGGTTCGGGCCCAGGATCGTCTCGCTGATCTCGATCAGTGCTTCCGAGTTCTCCAGCTTCCCGATCCTCTGCTCCGGCGTGGACGGGTTGCGCGGAAGGGCGAGGTGCCGGGCGAAGAGACCCTGGAAGACCTGGGAGTAGACCATCGTCAGGCTCAGTCGGTCCATCTCGGTCACCTGGGCGTCGAGGTTTGTCATGACCGACCGGCCGAGCGTGTTCAATGCGTCGGCGAACCTCTCCCGCGCGACGCCCGCGGCGTAGTCGTACACCACGAGGGAAAACCCGACAAGCACGCAGACCAGGACCAGAGATACAGCGAGGAAGATTGATCTGCGGACCGTGCTGCGGCGGCTTTTCACGCGGGGCATGGTACCACGGAATTTATTCCATGTCCTCGCGCAATCCAGTCCATTTACGCCACCGGGAGGCTGCCAGATACTGCCGGGGACTCAATACACTCGAAGGAGGTATGCATGACCAAACGACTGATTCTCTGTTTCGCCCTTGTTGCACTCTGCGCGGCGTTCGGATTCGCGAACGGCACAAGCGAAGCCTCTCAGGGACCGGTGACCCTGACGGTCTGGGACTTCAAGTACGGGCCCAGCGACGCCCAGAAGCCCATGCAGCAGATCGACGCGTTGTTCCAGCAGAAGTACCCCGGCGTCACGATCAACCATATCGCCCAGCCCGGCGAGCCCCAGTACTACCAGATCATCCAGGCCGCGGCCACCGCGAACCAGGGTCCGGACGTCGCCATGTTCCATCCCGGAGCACGTGAGTACGGCTTTGGCGACATTCTCATCGATCTGACCCCCTACATCCAGGACATCAAGAGCCAGTTCACGCCCGCGAGCATCGCAATGGTCTCCATGGACGGCAAGGTCGGCGCGC
>PMDT01000122.1:238-9435 GCA_003154555.1 Spirochaetaceae bacterium | reverse complement strand
GGATGCGTGTTGATGCCCGTGCCAATGGCGGTGCCGCCGAGGGCGAGCTCTTCGAGCGTGGGAGCGCAGCGCAGCACGAGGGCCCTCGCCTTTTCCACCTGGCGCGCATACCCGGAGAGCTCCTGTCCGAGTGTCATCGGGACGGCATCCTGCAGGTGCGTGCGTCCGATCTTCAGCACGTCCGAGAGCTCGTGCGCCTTGCGGTCCAGGCTCCGATGGAGCTTTTCCATGGAGCAGGCAAGCGCATCCAGCAGCAGCCTGTCCGCCAGGGAGATGACAGTAGGGATCACGTCGTTGGAGGACTGGCCCCGATTCACATGGTCGTTGGGATGCACCGGCTTCTTCGCGCCGCGCGGAGCGCCAAGAAGCTCGTTGGCCCGGTTGGCGATCACCTCGTTGGCATTCATGTTCCACGACGTGCCCGAGCCTGTCTGGAAAACATCGATGGGGAAATGCCCGTCCCAGGCGCCGTCCGCCACTTCCTGCGCCGCCCGTACAATCGCCTCCGCGACGCGGGGCTCCAGCAGTCCGAGCTTCCCGTTCACCGTGGCCGCGGTGCCTTTCACGATGCCGAGCGCGCGGATCAGCGGAACCGGGATGCGCAGGTCGGAGACCGAAAAGTTCTCCACCGCGCGCTGGGTCTGGGCTCCCCAGCACGCCCAGGACGGCACCTTCACGTCGCCCATGCTGTCCGTTTCGATGCGGAAATCCTTGTCGGTCACTTCGTATACTCCATAGGGCCGATCTCGCCTTCAGGGCTCTCGCCGTTTCTTCGAAACGGCTACCGCCCCACGCACGCCTTCGGCGTGCTAGGGCTCCGGAACCTCGGTCAGCATCTCAAGGTTGGCACTGGACCTCTTGTCGCCCGGGTTGATCTGCAGGGTCTTTCTGAAGCTGCCGATGGCATCCATGTTGCGATGCAGACCCATGTATACCATGCCCTTCAGGTAGTGCACCTCCGCGAGGTTCGGCGTGGCCTTCAAGAGCTCGTCCAGCAGCTCCAGGGCCTCCTGGTACTTGTTGTGCTTCAGCTTCAGCTGTGCGAGGTAGTAGTTGGCGATCAGGGACTGCCGCGATTCCGTGCGCAGAATGCGGAAACCCTCTTCCGCCTTGTCGTCATTGCCGAGCAGCTGGTTGATGAGGCCGAAGAAGTAGCTGGCCATCGCGTGGCCCTGGCCTTTCATGGCCAGGAGCTTCGTGAAGCAGTCGAGACTCTTCTCGAGCTGACCCTGACGGTGACAGCACACCCCCATCTTGTAATAGGCGACGCCGAAATCAGGCTTCAGGTCGATCGCGTCCTGGTAATGGCGGGCTGCCTCGTCCAGGAGACCAAGGGCGTACTTCGTCTCCCCGAGAAGGTAATGGAAGAAGAAGTTCTTTCCGTCCTTTTTGACCAGGTCCCTGAGGGCGCGCAGCGCGCCCTCCCGGTCGCCGAGCAGGTGGAACTGGATAGCCTCCGCGGTCTCGGGATTGGACAAGTCGAAGAGCTGGTTCACCGCGCCTTTTTCCTTCACGTCAGCCTCCCTATGGTTGATAATGGAAATATCCGACGGTCCTCCCGCATCGTCAAGCACGCGGCCCGGGTAAGGATCATGTGCGCCTGCGCGTGCGGATCTTCTGCGCCACTTTCAACTGCAGAATGGCGCGCTGCAGGTCCCGCTCGACGAGCAGGATCTCGCCGCGCTCCTTCTTCTCCTCCAGCAGCTGCTCGGCGCGCGCCTTGGCAGCCTCGACGCGCGCTATTTCGATGCTGTCGGACTGCGCCGCGAAATCGGAAAGCACGGTCGCCTCCCATGCGGCGGGCGGATGCGTCGCGGCGCCTGGCGTCGTTGCCTGCAGGGCCCGCGGCGCATCCGCCGGCAAGGATGGAACGGCAACAGAGGAAAGACCGCCGGTCTCCAGGAAGCCCCCGGCGATGGCGATGGACACCACGTTGTCGCCGGTGTCGATCAGCATTTCCCCATCAGAGAGCACCGAAACGATCGGCATATGCCGGGCGAGGACCGTGATCTCCCCGTCCGGTGTCGGAAGCGTTACCGAGCGGGCAGGACCCGCGAACGCGGTCCCCATTGGCGAGATCACGCGGAAGTTGAAAAGTGCCTCAGCCATGGGCCACCGCCTCCTCGATGGGGCCGATGTTGTAGAAAGCGCCCTCCGGCACACCGTCGTGTTTCCCGTCGATCAGCTCGGCGAAACCCTTGAGGGTGTCCTCCAGCTTCACGTAGCGGCCTTCCTTGCCCGAAAATGTCTCCGAGACGAAGAGCGGCTGCGTGAGGAAGCGCTGTATTTTGCGCGCCCGCGCCACCAGGAGCTTGTCGTCGTCGGAGAGCTCGTCGATGCCNNCCCAGGATCGCGATGATATCCTGAAGGTCCTTGTAGCGCTGGAGGATCCTTTTCACCTCCAGTGCCAGGCGGTAATGCTCCGCGCTCACGACATTCGGATCCAGCAGGCGCGAGGACGAGGTGAGCGGGTCCACGGCCGGGTACAGCCCCTGCTCCGCGATGGATCGCTCCAGCGTAATGGTTGCATCGAGGTGTCCGAATATCGCCACGGGGGCAGGATCCGTGTAGTCATCGGCAGGGACATAGATGGCCTGCACCGAGGTGATGGAGCCTTCCTTCGTCGAGGTGATACGCTCCTGGAGGCCGCCGATATCCTCCGCGAGCGTGGGCTGATAGCCGACGGCGGACGGCATGCGGCCGAGGAGCGCGGAGACCTCGCTTCCCGCCTGCGCGAAACGAAAGACATTGTCGATGAAAAGCAGCACATCCACGTGCTTCTCGTCGCGGAAGTATTCCGCCATCGTGAGCGCCGTGAGCCCGACGCGCAGCCTGTTGCCGGGAGGTTCGTTCATCTGGCCGAAAACGAGCACCGTCTTGTCCAGTACCTTCGACTCTTCCATCTCCATCCAGAGGTCGGTCCCTTCACGGGAACGTTCGCCGACGCCGGCAAAGACGGAGTAGCCGCGATGCTCGATGGCNNGGTCGATGACCTTGATGCCCGTTTCCAGCATCTCGGGGCGCGATTTCTGCTCCGACAGGGCCGGCGGCTCACGGTGGATCGGACCGCGCAGAACATCGGCGCCGGTGAGCTGCGGGCCATCGTCTATCGTGCGGCCCAGCACGTCGAAGATCCTGCCGAGTGTCTTTTCACCGATGGGAACGGAGATCGGCGCACCAGTCCGGGTGGCGCGGTCTCCGCGCTGCACGCCTTCCGTCGGGCCCATCGCCAGTGTCCGCACCTCCCCGTTGTCCAGCACGAACTCCGTCTCCAGCACGAGCGTTTCATTGCCCTTGCGCTGCAGGCGCAGCGCCTCGTGGATACCCGGCATCGCGCCGTGGAACTCGACGTCAATGACGGGTCCCTGGACCCGGATGACGATTCCTTCGCCGAGGGGCTGCGTGATCTGAGCGCTCATCTCTTTTTCCCCTTGTTCGCAAGATCGAGGATCTCACTGGTGATCCTCTCCTGCCTGGTCTTGTTGTACAGCAGCGTGAAGGCGTCCGCGATGTCCAGCGCGTTGGACTTGGCATTCTGCATCGCAACCATGCGCGCGGCATGCTCGGCGGAAAAGGCCTGGACAACGGCGTCGAAGAGCCGCACCTCCAGGAAGTGAGGCAGAAGCGCGGCAAGAAGCGCAGTATTCCCGGGCTCGAAGGCGGGCGGCGCGGCAGCCGCGATGATGGCGCTCGTGTCCAGCGGCAGCAGCCGTTCGACTGTCGGCACCTGGGAGAAGTACGAGACGAATCTTCCGTACAGGACGTCGAGCGTGAATGCCCGGCCCGCAAGCACNNGCCAGGAGACGATCCCCCGCAAGGCGCGCGCCGGGCCTTTCCATGCGCTTGCCCACCGTGATGAGCAGGGTGTCGTCATCAACCGCGCCGGCAAGCGTGCGCACGAGATTGCCCGTGAGTGGTCCGCAGAGGCCCTTGTCGGGACCGATGGCGAGCAGGATGCGCGTCGGGCTTTTCGCGCCCCCCAGGTAGGGGTGATCGCGCTGTTCGGGGGACAACGAACGGAGCGTGGTGGCAGTGAGCGCCGTGATCCTCTCCGCGTAAGGCCGCACCGTGTCGGCAAGACCCCGCGCGCGGCGGATCTTCGACACGGAGACCATCTCCAGGGTCTTCGCGAGCTGGCCGATGTTCTTCGCGGTCCTGATGCGTCCCTTGAGGACGCGGAGGTTCTCCGGCATGCCCCTGCCCCCCTACAGGAGGGTCCGGGCAAGGTCCGTGATTGCCTCACCCAGCTCGCGGAGCGTCTCATCATCCATGCGCGCCGCAGTGGCGAGCTTCGCGCAGAGGGCGGCATGACCCGTCCGCAGGTGATCCATGATCCGTCGCTCGAACTCGGCGACCCTTTCCACCGGCACGTTGTCCAGGAGGCCTGCCCCGGCGGCGTGAATGCTCACGGTCTGGGCGAGATCCGCCATCGGGGAGAACTGCGCCTGCTTGAGGATTTCCACGATGCGCTTGCCGCGCGTGATGCGTTTCTGCGTTGCCTCGTCCAGGTCGGAGCCGAACTGGGAGAAGGCGGCAAGGGACTGGTACTGGGCGAGCTCCAGGCGCAGGAGGCCTGACACCTGCCGCAGCGCCTTCGACTGGGCCTTGCCCCCGACGCGGGAGACCGAGAGGCCGGCATTGACGGCGGGACGGACGCCGGAGTTGAAGAGGTCCGACTCGAGATAGATCTGGCCGTCCGTGATGGAGATGACATTCGTGGGGATGTACGCCGAGATGTCGCCCGCCTGCGTCTGGATGACAGGAAGCGCCGTGAGGGATCCGCCGCCATTGGCCGTGGAAAGACGCGCGGCGCGCTCCAGGAGCCGGGAATGAAGATAAAAAATGTCCCCGGGGTATGCCTCGCGACCGGCGGGTCTCCCCAGGAGGAGCGAGATCTGCCGGTATGCCCACGCGTGGCGCGAGAGGTCATCGTAGACAACGAGCGCGTCCCTGCCGTGCTCCATGAAGTATTCGCCGATGGCGCACGCGGCGAAGGGAGCGAGGTACTGCATTGCGGCCGGTGTTGACGCGCTGCCGACGACCACGACGGTGAAGCCCAGCGCCCCTTCTTCCTGGAGCTTTGCCACCGTGCGGGCGATGCTCCCGCGCTTCTGCCCGATGGCGCAGTAGATGCAGATGACTTGAGGCAAGTCCAGGTCTTTTGCACGCTGATTGATGATCGTGTCCACCGTGAAGGCGGTCTTTCCCGTGTTCCGGTCCCCCACGATAAGCTGGCGCTGACCGCGGCCGATCGGAGTGAGGGCGTCCACCACCTTCACGCCCGTCTTTAGAGGCACTTCCACGGGCGCGCGCTTCGTCACGCCCGGGGCGATCCGTTCCAGCGCCATGTCGGTGCCATTGGTGATGGTGAGCGGCTTTCCATCAAGCGGCGTGCCGAACGGGTCGATGACCCGGCCCAGGAGGTCCTCCGAAACAGAAAGGGAAAGCGGCCGGCCGGTGCTTTTTACCTCGGAGCCTTCCGCGAGGTCCGTGTTCTCCGCCAGCACGAGCACGGAGGCGAAATCCTCGTCGAGATTCATGACAAGCCCGCGGCGGCCGTCCTCGAACTCCACCTCTTCCCCGAAGCCGGCGCGGGAGAGACCCTCCACGCGCACGATGCCGTCCGCGACGCTTGCGATGCGGCCGACGTTGGCGACGCCCGGTTCCGCCGTGACCTTGCCGAGCTTCCGCTCGATCTCCCGGACGAGATCTTCAGCTTTCATGTGTCCTCGAGCTTTTCAATGATGTTCCTGATGTAGCCGCGGACGCTCGCATCGACGATGTCGTCGCCCGCGCGCACGCGCACGCCCGCGCCCATGGCGTCGTCGCGCTCGATAGAAAGCACGCGCCCTCCGTAGCTGCCCGAGATCGATTCGTCCATGCCCGCCGGTGCGCTTCCGGCAAGCGTGACGAAGACGCGCCGCTGCTTCAGCTCCCGCCGCAGCGCCGCCAGGAATCGCTTCAGATCGGAACGCGAAAGGCTTTCCAGCACCCGCGCAGCGACATCGTCGCGGACCTCACCGTCCGCGTCCAGAGCGATGTCGATGAGGCGCCTCACCGGCTGCCCGCCTGCGCGATGCGCTGCATCCCGCGCGCAACGATGCGCGCCTTTTCGTCATCGCTGAACAGCCCTTCCATGGCGCTTTCAAGGATGCGTCCCGACAGCTCAAGCGACAGGCCCCGGATGGCGCGCTCCATGTCGCGCCGTTCCAGCTCCATGACGGCGCGCGCTTCCGCAATAAGCCTGTCGGCGTCCCTGCCTGCCCGCTCCAGCGAAGCGGCGCGCAGGCGCTCCGCTTCGTCGCGCGCGTTTTCCAGGAGTCGATAGGCGTCCGCGGAAGCCTGCTGGAGGACCTTCTCCCTCTCCGCAGACGCCGCCGCAAGCGACGTGCGCGCCGCATCTGCGTCCGCCAGCCCCTGCGCAATCTTCTCCCGTCGGCTCTTCATGGTCGCCATGACGGGGCGCAGCAGGAAGCGCCAGATGACGAACGCGACGACAAGGAAATTGACCAGCTGCGCCGCAAGCATCTCCCAATGGATGTTGAACCGCCCGAGAGCGTCCATCGGTCGTCTCCTGTCGACCTAGTGGAGGAATGCGAAGATCAAGGAGTAGATCGCGATGGCCTCCGCGAACGCCATGGCGAGGATCATGGCCGGAAGGATCCGTCCCGAGGCCTCTGGATTCCTTCCAATGGCTTCCATGGCCTTCATGCCGATAAGGCCGATGGCGAGGCCGGGAAGGGAGCCTCCGATGGCAACGATGAGTCCGCCCGATACGCTGAGTGTGAAGTTCATGTGTGCGATTCCTCCGTGCTGTGGGATTCCGTGAGAATGGTCATGAATGCAAGCGTCAGGAGCGCGAAGATGGCCCCCTGGATGACGGCGACAAGCAGCTCGAAAACCATGAACGGCATGGGCACCACGAACGCCCCGATGGCGGACATCGTGCTCAGCACGACTTCACCCGCGGAAATGTTGCCGTAGAGTCGGAAGGAGAACGTGATGAGCTTGGTGAACTCCTGCAGAAGCTCCAGCAACCCGACGAACAGGAGAAGCGGGTTGAGGGCAAAAAAGCGCTTCAGATAGCCGCCCAAGCCGAGCGTCCGGATGGAAAGGGCGTTCGTTGCCACAACCGAGACCACTGCGAGCGCGAGTGTGAGATTGAGATCAGAGGTGCTCACGCGCAGGAGGGGAACGAAGCCGTCCGGCCGATGGAATCCCAGTGTTCCGAAGCCGGGAAGCAGCCCGATGAGATTTGACAGCGCGATATAGATGAAGAAAATCGCCACCCAGGGAAAGATCATGGCCGTACGCGAACGGGCGACCTGTTCCGTGATGGTATGCAGGTAATCGAGGATCCCTTCCACGATTGCCTGGAGCCGGCCGGGCAGCAGTGACATGCGTCGTCGAACAAGCAGGATGATGAGAATGATGACCGCGTCCACGAGCAGGGTGGCCAGAAGCGTATTTGTCACGCGAAATCCGGCAAGGCTGAAGATCGTCTCGGGCCCGGAGGTCGCCATGGCAAAGCAAGTATAATAACGCAATCAGGAGCAGTCAATGAATACTCGTGCATGAAATCGCGTTTTCCCGTCGCGATCATACTCGCTTGCGTTCGCGACTTTCTGTATATTATTTTGGAGTTATTGAGGCATGGAGAACGCAATCGTCGGCGACGGATCGAATCCGGCGCCAGCGTTGTCTGACGTCGCTTCGCGGACGCACGCGGAAAGGTGGTGTCCATGGCCTGGGTGAGCATCGTGGGAGGCGGCAATGTCGGGGCGAATGCCGCCTTTTTCATCGCTGAAAAGGGCGTCACGGACGTCCACGTCGTGGACATCCAGCCCGGGGTGTCGCGCGGCAAGATGCTGGACATCATGGAAGCGGCGCCCATCCGCCGCTACCGCAACACGCTCACCGGTTCGGAATCACTGGACGACATCACCGGGTCGCGTCTTGTCGTCGTTGCCGCGGGGGCAATTCGTGCGCCCGGCATGCGGCGCGAGGACCTGTTCACGCGCAACGCGGGCCTCATCAGGAGCCTCGCGCCGCAGATCGCTGCGCGTGCTCCTGAGAGCACGGTGGTGATCGCCACCGAGCCGGTGGATTCGCTCACCGCCTTGTTCGTGCGCGAATCGGGCATGCCGCGCACACGCGTCATCGGTCTGGGCGGCATCCTCGACTCGACGCGCCTTCGGGCGCTGATCGCCCGGGAGCTCGACGTCTCCATGGAGATCGTCACCGCAATGGTGATCGGCCGGCACTCTGACGACATGATCTGCCTGCCCCGCTACTGCAGCGTCTCGGGTGTTCCCCTCCCTCACCTCCTTACCCCGGAGCGCATCAGCGCGATCGTGGAGGAGACGCGGACGGCAGGTGACCTCGTGGTGGAAATGGCCAAGCGCTCCAGCTCCTACTACGCCCCGTCCGCAGCGGTCGCCGAGCTTGCCGATGCGGTGCACATGAACCTGCACCGGATTTTTCCCGTCTCGGTCGCGCTGGACGGAGAGTACGGCGTGCATGATGCGGCCCTCAGCCTCCCCGTGGTCATCGGGGAAACCGGGGTCTCGCGCATCCTCACTCCCGTGCTCACGCCCGAGGAGACGGCGGTCTTCGTGGAATCCGCGCGCAAGGTCAGCGCCGCGGTGAAAGGAGCGGCGGCATGAAGGTGTCGGTGATCGGCGCCGGCAATGTCGGCGCAAAGGCCGTGTACTACATCGCGGAGAAGAATATCGCAGACATCGTGATGGTTGACGTGGCAGAGGGACTGGCGCGGTCGAAGGCGATGGACTTCCTCCATGCCGCCCCGCTGCGCGGCTACGAGGTGCATATCCGCGGCACGACCGATCTCGCAGAGATAGAGGGCAGCGATGTCGTGGTCATTACGGCGGGCATCGCCCGGAAACCCGGCATGGATCGCATGGACCTGCTCAAGGTGAATGTCGGCATCGCGCGCCAGACGGCGCAGGAGATCGCCCGCCGCGCGCCCTCCGCGGTGGTCATTGTTGTCACCAACCCGCTGGACATCATCGCGATGGTCGTCCTGCGGGAGACTGGTTTCGCGCTTCGCAATGTCGTCGGCATGGCGGGGGTCCTGGATTCCACCCGGTTCCGGCTCTTCATCGCGGAAAAGCTCGGCGTGTGGCCGGGCGACGTGCAGGCAATGGTCCTGGGCGGCCACGGGGACGACATGGTGC
>PMDT01000122.1:0-201 GCA_003154555.1 Spirochaetaceae bacterium | reverse complement strand
CGGCTCTTTCCCGCCTCCGCTTTCCTGCGCGGGGAGTACGGATTCCGCGATATCTACCTCGGCGTGCCGGTGATCATGGGACGCCATGGCGTGGAACGGATCGTGGAGCTTCCCCTCACCGATGTGGAGCGCGCGGCCCTTGCGGCGTCCGCGGAGTCGGTGCGCAAGGGGATCGCCGAGCTTGAAGGGCTTTAGGGGGGA
>PMDT01000341.1 GCA_003154555.1 Spirochaetaceae bacterium | reverse complement strand
GACGCGCTCACCGGCGCGGTCGCCGGTACGGATCTCCTCCAGCAGAAGAGTGGCGGCGTTGCGCGCGAGCTGATCGTGGCGCTGCCACATGGTGGTGAGGGACAGATACTCCGCGAACGGGATATTATCATAGCCGACGACGGAGAGCTGTTCGGGAACGCGTATCTTCATTTCCTGCGCGGCCAGAAGAACGCCGGCCGCCTGCGCGTCGGAGGTGGCGAAGATGGCAGTGGGGGGGTGCTTGCCCGAAAGGAGCGCACGCGCGCTGGCCTGGGCATCGGCGCTCGTCCACTCACCGCTCAGGATGTAGCGGTCCTGGACCGGAATGCCCGCCATGGCAAGTGCCATGCGGTAGCCCTTGAGACGGTCCTTGCCAATGGGCGAGTACAACCGCGTCTCCGGCTTTCCCCCGATGATGGCGATGTCCCGATGCCCGAGCTCCACGAGATGGGAGACCGCCTTGAGCGCGCCGATCTGGTGGTCATAGTCCACGGAGCTGTACGCGGGATGCCGGGCCTCCACGAGCACGACCGGAATGCCCATGCGCGAGATGAGCAGCTCCTCCTCCAGGAGGATGGGTGTGCTTGCAACGATGAGGGCGCGGAGCTTCTCCTCCGCCACGATGCGATGGATCACCTCGCGACGGTGCGCGGGGGTCTGCGCGTTGTAGAGGATCAGGTCATAGTCCTTGAGCTGTCGATGGAGGCTTTCGAATATCTTCAGGAAGAAATCCCCGATGAAAAAGGGTGACAGGATGCCGATCTCCTGCGTGCTCTTCTTCCGCAGACCCGAGGCGGCAGGAGACGGATAGTAACGCTCCTTCTGCATGACCGCCGTCACCCGGTCACGGGTAGCAGGTGAGATGCCATTTTTGCCATTGATGACACGGGAGACGGTGGCAGCGGTGACACCGGCCTTCTGCGCCACGTCGTAGATCGTCACCCGCTTCCTGCGTTCCATCTCCCCTCCGCTTGAAAAATCGCTTGACAACCGGTCCCGGCCTGTTATAATAATGCAACCGGTTGCATTATGTTACAAGAGATTCCTGAAAAGCGCAACCCCAATCATGTTTCGGTCCGTGTGAATGCAAAGGCGGCCCTGGCAGCCGCGCCAGCAGAAACCCCCCGTGCGGGGGTCATATTCGGAGGAGGTGTGATCATGAAGAGAGTCCTCGTCCTGTTGATTCTCGCCGTCGTTCTCGCCGGAACCGTTTCGGCGCAGAGCCTGGAGATGTACTATTACAAGCAGGAGATACAGGCCGGCCTGAAGACCCTGACGGATGCCTTTACCAAGGAGAATCCCGGCATCACCATCAGCCTGTTGATCGTCCCCAATGACGCGGACGCCACGATGTCCGCGCGCGCCGCGGCCGGCACGCTGTCGGAAATCCTGGAGATGCAGTCCTACAGCCGCGTGTTCGAATATGCCCAGAAGGGCTATCTGGTGGATCTTTCCAAGGCGCCGGTCATGGCGAAGGTCATCGATTCCGCCAAGCCCGCCGTCACCTGGAACGGCAAGCAGTGGGCCGTCCCCATGGACTTCGCGGGAATCGGCATCGTCTACAACAAGGACATCTTCGCGAAGTACAAGCTGCAGCCGCCGACCACCTACCGTGACCTGGAGCGCGTGGTGAAGACACTCTCCGACAATGGTGTGACACCTTTCGCCGGCCTCCTGAAGGAGAACTGGTCCATCGGCCACTTCATCACGATGGTGCATACGACCCTGCTCGCGGAAAAGAAGATCGCCGCACCGCAGTTCGTGGCGGACATGAACGCGGGAAAGACGACTTTCGGTGTCGTCGATACGGGAAAGCTCTTCTCCGTCATTGATTTCTACAAGGCCAACATGGACACCAACGCCCAGGAAATGGCCTATTCCGAGCAGGCCTCCGCATTCGCGGCCGGCAAGGAAGCCATGATGGTCCAGGGGCTCTGGTCCTACGGCGCCGCCATCGATGCCAACCCGAATCTCAACGCGGGGTTCATCCCGTTCCCCGTTTCCAACACCGCCTCCGTGAACAAGTTCTACGCGGACGTGGATTCCACGTTCGGCATTTCCTCGCAGGCCTCGGCTCCAAAGCAGGCCGCCGCGCGGAAGTTCATCGAGTGGCTGGCAACTCCCGCCGCGGTGAAGATCTGGACGCGCGACTGCAAGCTCACGTCGGACTTCAAAGGTGCCGACCAGTCGGCGCTCAAGTCACCCTTCGGCGACCTCATGGGCACCGTGGGCAAGAATGGCGCCTATCCGTGGGCCTTCTCCATGTATCCCACGAACGTGTTCGAGGATGGAGCCAAGAACGGAGCCCTTGCCTACGTGTTCGGCAAGAAGACCGCCGCTGACGTCATCGCCGACATGGATCGTATGTGGGCGGAATCTCTCAAGAAGTAGTACCCTGACCTGTGAGCAAGCCAGTCCCGGGGAGGTACTTCCTCCCCGGGACATTCAAGGAGCGTGCGCATGGTGCAGCCGAAGTTCAAGGTGGTCGTCCTTTTCGCCGTCTTCGTCCTGCCCGCGCTGCTGCTCTACTCCATTTTCTTCCTTTACCCCTTTGTCCAGGGCATCAGGATCTCGTTCACCAACTGGGACGGCCTCACGCCGCGCACGCCGATCAGCATGCCCCAGGCGGAGTTCGAATCAACGATCCTGAATCGTGTCTCCTCCGTGGCTGACCGCGACTTCCTGCTCGCCACGTATCAGCTCGATGCCTCCGACAACCAGTACAAGCGTCTCTATGTCACAGGTCTCGCGCGCTACCGCCTGCAGCGGATCCTGCGACGGATCGGCTATGAGCCGCAGAGCTACCGGGTGATCGGCTTTGCCAATTACGTGCAGATTTTCGCCGGCAAGGTGGAGCAGCGCTTCTACCCGCACATGTTTACCAAGACCAATTTCAATGAGGATTCCGACCTGCCGGCCACCATCCCGCGCACGGAGTTCGAGCGGAAGTTCCTGCCCAACCTCACGAATGCCGATGACAAGGCGCTCGCCGAGCACTATTACGCGCTCGCCGGGGACGCCTACGCGCTGCAGCCTCAATTCAACGAGTTCAACCTCGAAGACAGGATCTGGCTCCTGCCCGAGGTGGCGACGACCAAGCGTGTTTCCTCCGAATCAGTGGATGCATTCATCACGTCCGTGAAAACGGCAGGTCTCTCGAAAGACAGCGCGGCGCTGGCGGGGCAGGTGAGTGAATTCCTGCGCGACAACACTTTCAGCGCCGCAAGCGCCGCGGAAGTGACGGCGGCTGCCCGGGACATCTACGGTCTCGGGGCCCTGAAGAAGATGCTGGCGGAAAGCTGGACCGACCGGCAGTTCGAGATGGGGGTCGTGGGATTCACGATCTTTTTCACCTTCTTCACCGTCCTGTTGAGCAACCTGATCGCCTTTTTCCTCGCGCTCGCCCTGGACAGCGGCATCAAGACCCAGAAAGTACTACGCTCGGTGTTTTTCCTGCCGAATGTGCTTTCCATGATCATCGTGGCCCTGGTGTGGTCGTTCGTGTTTTACAACCTGCTGCCGAAGCTCACCGGCATCGAGCTCTGGATGGGAGACGCGGCCAAGGCGCCCTGGCTCATTGTGCTCGTCCAGGTCTGGCAGCAGGCAGGCTACCTCATGGTCATCTACCTCGCGGGCATGTCGAATGTCCCGACCGACGTCCTGGAGGCATCCAGCATCGACGGAGCCACCTTCGGCAAGAGGTTGCGGCACATCACGCTCCCGCTCCTCGTGCCCGCCTTCACGATCTGCCTTTTCCTGAGCCTCTCCAACTCGCTGAAGAGCTTCGATCTTGTCTACGCGATGCAGGGCCCCTCGGGGTACGCCACCGGCACCGTTCCCTTTGTCATGGACATCTTCTTCGACGCCTTTGCAAAAAAGCAGGCGGGGCTGGGCACGGCAAAGGCAATTCTCCTCTTCCTGCTGATCGCCCTGGTCACCGGCGTCCAGCTTTCCATCAGCAAGAGGCGGGAGGTGCAGCTATGAGCGCCCCCGGTTCGCACAAGCGCTCCCTCATCGTACTGGAAGCCATCATGATCCTCGTGGCGCTGATATGGATCTATCCCGCGCTTTTCGTTCTCAACAACGCGGTAAAGCCGGAAGCGGACATCAAGCTCCATCCCATCAGCCTCCCGACGACCCTGACGATCGCCAACTTCATCAAGGCATGGACGGAAATGAGATTTCCGCAGGCCCTGCTGAACACGGCGATCATCACCGTCTTCGGTGTTGCCGGCATCATCCTGGTAAGCTCCATGGCGGCATGGAAGCTCGCCCGCAGCTTCGGGCGCATCTCCTGGGTCCTGTACCTGCTGTTCGCGTTTGCAATGGTGATTCCGTTTCAGATCATCATGGTGCCCATCGTGGGGCTGTCAACCGACCTGAAGCTTGCCAGCGTCTGGGGCATCATCCCTATGTATTGGGGCCTGGGGGCGCCCCTTGCCGTCTTCATGTACCATGGCTTCGTGAAAGGCGTGCCCCGCGAGCTGGAAGAGGCCGCCTCGATCGACGGCGCCGGCCAGTTCTTCGTGTTCTTCCGGGTCGTCTTCCCGCTCCTGCGCCCCATTACGGCGACGATCGTGATACTCGACGCCCTGTGGCTATGGAACGATTTTCTGCTGCCCCTGATCGTCGTGAAGGCGGGGACGCTGCAGCTCGAGCAGCTTCACTTCTACGGCATGTTCCTGCGCGAATACGGGCCGTCCGCGGCGAGCCTGATCCTGTCCGCCACGCCCATTGTCATCTTCTATCTCATGCTGCAGAAATACATCATCAAGGGCATCGCCGCCGGGGCGGTGAAGGGCTAGCGGCGGCTTTTGCCCGCTCCAGCTATGCCACCTTTGACCCGCGCCCGGCGGTGAGCATCGCGTACCATTCCTCCCGCGTGAGCTCCACGTCATCCGCCTTGCACGACTCCCTGATGCGGTCCGGCTGGGTCGTGCCGAGTATGGGTTGAATGCCCGCGGGGTGGCGCAGGAGCCAGGCCAGCAGCACGGCGTCCATGCCAACGCCTTTCTTCTTCGCCAGTGATGCCGCAAACTCAGCGGCGCCGCGCATTCGTTCATCCCCCTGGCCGCCCAGGGCCCTGGCGATCCTGCCGTGCGCGAGGGGGCTCCATGCCTGGATGGTGATGTCGTGGAGGCGGCAGTATTCCAGCGTTCCCTCGCCGTGCGTCGGCAGCGCGGGTTCATCCTGGTTGACCGAGACGCCCGCGTTGATGAGCTGGTTGTGCACGACATTCAGCTCCAGCTGGTTGACGACAAGGGGGTGGGTGATGGACTTCTTCAGCAGCTCGATCTGCCACGCCGAATGATTGCTCACACCGAAGTAACGGACCTTGCCGGCGACGTACAGCTTCTCGAAGGCCGCCGCCACCTCGTCCGGTTCCACCAGCGCGTCGGGACGATGGAGAAGGAGGATGTCGACATAGTCCGTTTTCAGCCGGCGCAGGCTTCCTTCCACCGAGGCCAGGATGTGCTCGCTGCTGTAGTCGTAGCGCTGGGGGGCGCCCTGCGCAGGATCGTTCTCGAAACGGATGCCGCACTTGGTCTGGATGACGATGCGGCTGCGCAGCCCGGGCACCTCCTTCCAGATGCCGGAAAAGGCCTCTTCACACCTGCCCCGCGCGTAGATATCGGCGTGATCGAAGAAATTAATGCCGACGTCGAGTGCCGCCTTGACGCTCGCCAGGCCCGCGACGCGGGTCTGCGCGGCAAGCGGCCCCGGATCCCAGCCCCCGCCGATGCCCATGCAGCCATAGGCGATCCGCGTGACTTCGAACGGCGTCTGCGCAATGCGATAAGTTTTCACGGTCGATACCTCCGGGTTCTTGTGGTGACAGCCCTAAGATACTGACATCGCTTCCCCGCGTGCAGTGTTTTCTGGAGCCGGCCACCTGGGTGCCGCGGCATCGCGCGAGGTACCTTGCGGGGCACGGTGGCGCCGCACGCCCCTGCGACGAGCACCCGACTTGACACGTGCTGTGCGCTCTATTTATCTAGACACATGCAGGAAACCCCACAGGCGTATACGAAACGCGTCCTCGGATACATCGAGGGCATGGTCCCCCTGGACGTCCTGTCCACCACGCCGCGGAAAGTCGCCGCGCTGGTCAAGGGCGTCACGAAGAAGGCCCTCGGCAAGAGGCCGAAACCGCAGAGCTGGTCCGTGACGGAGATCCTCGCCCACCTGGCCGACGTCGAGCTCGTGCAGGGCTACCGGCTGCGCCTCGTGCTCGGGGCAAACGGCATCGCCATCCAGGGATTCGACCAGGACATCTGGGCCCGGTACTCTGACTACGCAAAGCATGACCCTGCCTTCTCCATGGAAGGCTGGAAAGCGATCCGCGCGCGGAACCTCCATCTCTTGAAGAGCATTCCCCGGGAGATGTGGAACAACTACGGCATGCATTCCGAGCGGGGGAAGGAAACCGTGACGCGCATCACGGAGATGATGGCGGGACACGACATCAACCACCTGGACCAGATCCGTCGCATCATCAAGGGAGAATAGGGGAATCCTCTTCGGGCTCGGGCGGGTCGTCGGAGAGGCTCATGGTGATATCCTCAGAGCTGCGGCGGATCAGGAGGAGAACCGCCTCCACACCGCTTGCAAACCTGTTCGGCATCTCCACGAAGCCCCATCCCTGCTGGAACTGCCAGAGCCCGCCATAGGCGCGGTCCTGGTACGAGCGGATAAAATGTGGCACGCCATCCTGGCTCAGTATATCGCCCAGGATCGAGGCTTCCACCAGGTTCACCAGGGGAAGCCTGATCCGATCCTCCGCCATCGCGCAGTCCTTCGGTCAGGATAATAGCACCGCCCGGCAGCGGGGTCAATTCACATCCTGCAGGACTTGGGGGTGCGCGCGCGCGGGCCGGCCGGCTTACGTCTCGAGCAGGAGGCCTATCGTTGTCCGCACTGCCTCCAATTCATCCTCGTTCACCGTGTGCCCCATGTTCGGATAGAGACGCGCGGAGACGCGCGCACCAAGCCGCTCGAAGACATCTGCCGACAGCAGGACGCGTGCCTTCGGGATGTGGGGATCGACGTCGCTGCAGCCCAGGAGCACGGGCGTCCCCGCCATGCTGCCCGGGTAGTCCCGCGGCGTGCCATCGGGTCCGATAAGCCCGCCGCTCAGTCCGAAGATGCCTCCGAACCTGCGGGCGTTGCGCGCGGCGTATTCGAGTATGAGGCACGCCCCTTGTGAGAAACCGAGGAGGAAGACCGCCTCGGGGGGAATGCCGGCATCGCGCACCTGCCGCTCGATGGTCCCCAGCAGCGCGAGCCCTGACGTGATCCCCGGCTCGTTGCTTTCGATCGGTGAGAGAAAGCTTTGCGGGTACCACACGTTGCCGGCCGCCTGCGGCGCGAGATACGCGACATTCGGGGCCTGGAGCTCCTCCGCCAGCCCGAGGATGTCTTCCGCGCTCGCGCCGCGTCCATGCACCATGATCATTGCGGCCTTTGCGCCGGCAAGCGGCGCACCCCGGGAGAGAACCGGCTGCCCCGCGTGGGGGTCCTGCATCGCCTTCGCCGGGCTCATCCTCATCCCCCTGCCTCACGCGCGCGTTGCACGGCAGGGATGGCAAGAGGAGGCAGATGCCGTTCGATCATCGCCCTCTGCGCTTCCAGCCATGGCGGCAGCTTCAGGTGCGAACCCAGTGTGTCAATTGTTTCGTCGGTCGCGAAGCCGGGCGGGTCGGTGGCGATCTCGAAAAGCACCCCGCCGGGCTCCCGGAAATAGATCGAGTGAAAATAGCTTCGGTCCATCACCTGCGTCGGGGAGCTCCCCGCTTTCACAAGCGCGGAGCGCCAGGAAAGCTGGTCCTCATCGTCCCTGGCCCGCCAGGCGATGTGGTGAACCGAGCCTGCCGATTGACGGGCGACCGGCGCGTGGGGATCGACAAGGACGTCGGCGCGCGCGTGGCTTCCCGCGGGACCGGCGTGGAAGCGGAAGCGGTTTGCCTCCGAACCCTCCGACGCAAATCCCATCACACCCGTGAGAAATGCTCCCGCGCGGTCGAGCTCGCGCTGGAGGAATGTCACGCCGTGAAAGCGTCGTATGGCGGGTGCCGCGCCAACGGCGCTTTCCGCCCATCCGGGAATATCGTCGACGTCCGCGTCCTCCACGAGCTCGATCACCATGCCGTCAGGATCTTCGAAGGCGATCAGGTTCTGTCCAAGACGCGTGTGCGGGCCGTCGAACGCCATCGCCTTCCGGGACAGGCGCTCGATCCAGAATCCAAGTGCGCCGGTCGGGATGGAAAATGCGACAGCTGTGATTTCCCCCGCCCCTCTTTTTCCCCGCGCCGCGTCGAGGAAGGGGAAAAACGTCAGGATGGTTCCCGGCGTGCCCGCTTCATCACCGTAATAGAGGTGGTAGACATCTGGTGCATCGAAGTTGATGGTCTGCTTCACGAGGCGCAACCCCAGGAAGCCCGTATAGAAATCAAGGTTCCGCTGGGGATCGCTCGCCAGGACCGTGATGTGGTGGATACCCGCGCTCGTCATGTGACCCTCTCACTTTCCGGGACGCTTCCATCGGCGCCCGGATGAAAGGTACGTACTTCCCTCCCCGTCGTCAAAGCGGATCTGTCTGCGAAAGAAGGCGTGGGGTCTCATCGAGGCAAACGGCTCGCCTCGCTGCGGGGGCTTACTTCGGCTGCGGCTCCTGAACTTCCAGCGTGCGATAGGCAACCTTGCCCACCAGCGTGAGGGGCAGGCGGTCGCGGAACTCTATACAGCGGGGGCAGGAGTGCGGCATCAGCTCTTTTTTGCAGAGCTCGATCAGCTCCTGTTCCAGGTCGGGATTCGCCTGCCACCCCTCGTTCAGCGTCACGAAACCCTTCGGCACCTGGAGCTTTGTCGGATGCGGGACGCCAATGACGCAGGAAAGCCGGACCGCGGGATGCCTGTTCAGCACGTCCTCGATCTGGGAGGGATAGACGCTGATGCCCGAGGTCTTGATGATGCGCTTCACGCGCTGCTTGAAATAGAAGAATCCGTCCTCATCCATGGTGCCGATATCGCCCGTATGCAGCCAGAGCAGGCCGTCGTCGTGCCGGCGCAGCGTCGCCGCGGTTTCATCCGGGTCGTCCAGGTAGCCCAGCATCAGCGTGGGTCCGCTCACGCAGATTTCCCCGTCTTCGCGCGGCGGCACCTCGTCGAATGTGCCGGGTTTCACGACCTTGGCGAGCATGTCGGGATACGGAATGCCCATGCTTCCCTCCCGATAGTGGTCGCGCGGCATCAGCATGTTCGCGGTCACGGATTCCGTCAGGCCGTAGCCTTCGCGCAGGGGCGTGGTGCCGCCGACGTTCCTGACCACCGCCTCGAAGCGTTCCTTCGTCTGCCGGGTCAGGCTGTCGCCGCCGCAGAAAAGCCCTTTGAAGGAGGCTGCCGGCGCCTTTCCAAACCGGGCATTCGACGCGAGTGCGTCGAACAGGGTGGGAACGCCCGCGATGTAGGCAGGCCTGTATTTCCTCACGAGAGCCGCAAGGCCGTCGGCGGTGAATCGCGGCACGAGGATGCAGGTTCCGCCCTGGATCAGGATTGCATGGATGCCGACGGCCAGCCCGAAACCGTGGAACATGGGCAGGATGGAAAGCATGGAATCGCCGGGGAGTATCGGACCCCCCGCGGCATTGGTCTGGATGGCCAGGACATTGCAATTGGTGCTGGAAAGCATGATGGCTTTTGACGCGGCGGTCGTGCCACCACTGAAGAGAAACAAGGCCAGCTCATCAGGGGAAAGGGGATTCGGGGAGGCAAGCTCGGGGGCCGTGTGGCCCTGTCTTTCCAGGTCGCTCCATCGAAGGATGCCCGGATCAGCAGGCACAGGGGCGATCTTTCGCGCCTCCGTGAGCGCGAACCCCAGTTTCAACAGGGGACCCATGCACTCGCTGGCGCCGCAGATTACCATGTGCGCGAGCGCCGTCTGGCCGCGGACCTCCGCGAAACGCGGATAAAAGGCGTCCAGCGTGACCGCCCACGTGCACGACGTCTGCAGCGCGTAGCCGCGTATCTCGGCCGGAGCCGAGAGCGGATGTATCATCGCTGGCACCGCTCCCAGCCTGTTGAGCGCATAGAAGACGATCACCGCCTGGGGGATATTGGGAAGGCAGACGAGCACGTGATCGCCGCGCTTCATGCCGGCGGCGCCCAGCGCGCGGCTCATGCCGCAGATGCGCCGGTCCAGCCCGGCGTGCGTGATGCGCGCGCCCATGAAGATAAGCGCGGTGAGCTGCGGAAGCTCAGCCGCTTTTGCGTGCACTGCCTCCGACAGGGTCATCGCCGGGTACGTGAGAGTGTGCGGCGTGGTCCCGTAGAATTTCAGCCAGGGTTTTTTTTCGTACATCACGGTCACCCTTTCAGCATGAGCTCGGCCCGGAGCTCGTCGTTCAGCTCGGGCGGATTCTCGAGCTGGGCGGGATTCTCCACGAATTGGCGGAACAGGTCGATGGCGCGGCCGCAGTAGATGCCATCCACGATCCTGTCGTCGTAGGTGAATGTCACCTTGACCCGGTCGCGCAGCTCCACCGCTCCACCGTCCACCGGCACCTTGTCCTTGCGGATCTTTCCCAGCGCGATGAAGAAACCGCAGGTGCCGATGTTGAAATTGTGATGGAAAGGCGCGTCGATGCCCACGCTTCCCACGTTGGTGAAGAATATGCTCGCCCAGAACGGCATAGAGGAGATGAAGGATGCCGGCAGCATGTTGTGGTAGTCGAGGGAGCGGAGGACGTAGATGACGAGCCGTATCATCCAGCGCGGCAGCTTTGCGAGGAACGCATTCGTGCTGTCGCTTTCATTGCCTTCGCCGCTTTTCCCGCTCTTGCCGCGATCCACGAACGCG
Organism: Spirochaetaceae bacterium; assembly: GCA_003154555.1. Taxonomy (GTDB): domain Bacteria; phylum Spirochaetota; class Spirochaetia; order SZUA-6; family Fen-1364; genus Fen-1364. The sequence goes on along the minus strand of PMDT01000341.1, from coordinate 5,053 downwards.
TGCACCTTGGCCGGAAGCGTTGAGAGCGTCTCATCCGGGGAGAAAGGGATCGTGATGTTGATCTCCTCCCCCTTGTCGCTCAGCTCCTTCTTCGCCACGAAGTTGAAAACGATCTTGTTCCGCTGGTAGTAATTGTACCCGGAGACAAAACGGTTCAGCTTGGGCCGAAGAGCCAGCGTCCGCACGGCTCCGCAGAGGAAGACCTGGAAGAATGTGAGCTTCTTCTCCCCGCCGTTGTGGGAAAGGTTCTTCTGCTTCACGTATTGCAGTGCGTCGGTGACGTCAAAATCCTGCTCGAAGAAGATTGTCGAGTCAGTCCTGCTGCCCATCAGGTAGGGCAGCAGACGTGTGAAGTGCGGCAATGCCGCGAGATACGTGCCATCGGGCCGCGTCTTTTTCAGCATGGCACGCATTATACACAGATTTGGTTTCCTGGCGAGGCAAATCGATGACTTTCCCGGGAAGGCACCGGGCCGCTTTTCCCGCCATTGATGCCGGCGACCTTTTCGCGCATCTTTGTGAAAGTGAAGGAGAAAAGCATGGCGTCAGTTGTTCCGCCGCTCATGAAACGGGCGGCATGGAAGGCCCTGGAGGTCCACTCTCCCGAGATGCGGAAGGCGTCTCTCCGCGCGCTGTTTGCCAAAGACCCGGCGCGCGGGGAAAGGATGACGGCCGAAGCCGTCGGGATATACTTCGACTATTCGAAGAACAGGATCGATGATACGACACTGTCACTCCTCCTCCAGCTCGCCGGGGAATCGGGCCTGAAAGCCCGCATCGATGCCATGTTCAACGGGGAAAAGATCAACGTCACCGAAAAGAGATCCGTCCTGCACGTGGCCCTGCGCGCCCCGAAAGGCACATCCATGACAGTCGATGGCGTCGACGTTGTGCCCCAGGTGCACGCGGTGCTCGACAAGATGGCGGACTTCTCCCGCCGGGTCCGCGGCGGGGAGTGGAAGGGCCACACCGGAAAGCGGATCCGCAACGTCGTCAACGTCGGCATCGGCGGTTCAGACCTGGGGCCGGTGATGGCATACGAGGCCCTGCGGGACTATAGCCAGCGCGACCTGACGTTCCGATTCGTGTCCAACATCGACGGCACAGACTTTTTCGAAGCCACGCGGGACCTGAACCCCGAGGAAACGCTTTTCATCATCTCCTCGAAAACCTTCACGACGCTGGAGACGATGACCAATGCACGCACCGCGCGGGACTGGAGCCTTGCGACGCTGAAGGATCCCACCGCGGTTGCCCTGCATTTCGTTGCCGTGTCGACCAACGCGAAGGAGGTGGCCGCCTTCGGCATCGACACCGCGAACATGTTCGAATTCTGGGATTGGGTCGGCGGCCGTTACTCGATGGACGCGGCGATCGGTCTTTCGACCATGATCGCCATCGGGCCCGAGAACTTCCGCGCAATGCTCGACGGCCTTCACCAGGTGGACGAACATTTCCGGACCGCCCCGTTCGCCCGTAACCTGCCGGTGCTCCTTGGTCTCCTCGGTCTCTGGTACAACAACTTCTTCGATGCCCAGACCGTCGCCGTCCTGCCGTATGAGCAGTACCTGAAGCGTTTCCCCGCGTACCTGCAGCAGCTCACNNACGGCAAGCACGTCACGCTGGACGGGGCCGAGATCTCCTACCAGACGGGTCCCATCTACTGGGGAGAGCCGGGAACCAACGGGCAGCATTCATTCTACCAGCTCATCCACCAGGGCACGAAGCTGGTGCCGTGCGACTTCATCGCTTTCTCCCGGCCGCTCCATGCACTCGGCCGGCACCACGAAATGCTGCTGGCGAACGTCTTCGCCCAGGCGGAAGCCCTTGCCTTCGGCAAGACCCCGCAGGAGCTGCTGGCGGAGAACACGCCGGCATGGCTGGTGCCGCACCGCACATTCGAGGGCAACCGGCCTTCCACCACGATCCTGCTGGAAAAGCTCACCCCGGAATCTCTGGGCAAGCTGATCGCACTCTACGAACACAGCGTATTCACGCAGGGGGCGATCTGGCAGATCGATTCCTTCGATCAGTGGGGAGTGGAGCTCGGCAAGGCGCTCGCCGGGCGCATCATTCCCGAGCTGGACGCGTCATCCCGGACCCCGCTCGCGCACGATAGCTCGACCAACGCTCTTATCCGGCGCTTCCGCGCGACTCGCGGGCCGTCGTAGGGGCCTTCAGCGGCCGCAGGGAGATGTCACGCGCGCTTATGCGGCGAAGTGCGCGCGGACCTTTGCCGCGATCTGGTTATCGGACATCTTGTCGACTGTCTCGACGCCGACGATGCGCGCGCCAAGGTTGATTTTCTTCAGGCGTTTTTTCAGTTCGCCTTTGGCCTCGCCCGGGCCGAATATCAGGATGGATTCTGCCCCGCGGATGCTCGCAATCACTGCATCGTAGTAGATGTTCAGATGTCCGGCAAATGCCCGCTGCCGGATATCGTCCGCGTGAACGTGCTGCGCTTCAAAGGGGCCCGAGTTGCGTGATCCCGGCAATCGACGCGCCTGCTTCTCCAGCGCGGAGATGACCAGCTTGAGCACCTCTCCCTTTTCCGTCATCGTTACGATCAAAGCTTTCCTGTGATCGATCCAGAGTCCAACTTTTGTTGTCATTGAGATCTCCTCGCTTTCAATATACCGCTATCCGGCGGCGGGATGCCTGATTGTTCCGCCCCCGCGCAGGAAGGCGCCGCATCCTGTTGCGTTGTCACCGTCGAGTGATTACACTCGGTGACCGTCATGAAAGAGAATGCGGCCGCTGCTCCCGTCCCGAATCCCGCGCCCGGCGGTTTTGCTATAACGATCAACGGCGTATCCGTTCCTGTGGCGGACATCGCGCCGACGACGACGCTCCTTGATTTCCTGCGCACACACGGCTACACCGGCGGAAAGCAGGGGTGCGCCGAGGGGGACTGCGGCGCCTGCACGGTAGCCCTTGTGGACCGCACTGCTGACGGGAAGCCGACCTATCGCGCGATCAACAGCTGCATCGCACTGTTGCCGATGTTCGCCGGCCGTGAGATCGTCACCGTGGAAGGGCTTGCGGCGGGTGGGAAGCTGCACCCTGTGCAGGCGCACATGGTGAAACAGTACGGATCGCAATGCGGCTACTGCACGCCGGGATTCGTCATGTCCCTCTTCGAAGCCTGGTATCGCGACGACTGCCGGGAGCCATGGCACCTGAGCGATCAGCTCAGCGGCAATCTCTGTCGGTGCACGGGCTATCGTCCCATCCGCGACGCCGCGCTGGGGGCGCTGGCAGAGCGAGCCTCGGCGACGGATGCGGACGACTTTCGCGCGCGGCTGAATGATCCCGTGGCGCCCCTGCCCGCGCTGGACTACGCGGCGCAGGGCGAACGATTCATCCGACCCACCACGCTCGCGGAGCTCTTCCGCCTCATGCACGACAACCCTGGTGCGCGGCTTGTTGCCGGAGCAACCGAGATCGGCGTCGAGATCAACAAGAAGCTCGCCTCGTGCCCGCTCCTGATCTCCACCGAAGGGGTTCCCGAGCTCACGCGCATCCAGCGTACGCCGGCAGAGTGGCGGGTCGGCGGTGCGGTGACATTGACGGCGATCGAAGAGTCGATGGCCGCGGAGTATCCCTCCCTGGCGCGGATGCTGCGCGTCTTTGCATCGCGGGCCATCCGCAACCGCGCGACCATGGGGGGGAACATCGCAACCGCGTCGCCTGTCGGGGACAGCGCGCCCGTGCTCCTGACCCTCGATGCGTCGCTCGTTCTCGCATCCGCACAGGGCGAACGGAAAATACCGCTGTCAGACTTTTTCCTGGGTTATCGCAAGACCGCATTGCAGCCGGGGGAGATCATCCTCAGCATCATCGTGCCGCGTCTTCAGGCTGTTGTCGGACAGACCCGGCAGATGGACTTTCTGAAGGTGTCGAAGCGACGGGAGCTCGACATCAGCATCGTCGCGGGCGCGTACCGCCTGGACCTCGATGCGGATGGCGTCGTGCGGCTCGCGCGCATCGCCTACGGCGGGGTCGCGGTCACATCATCGCGGGCGCGGAAGGCAGAGCAGGCGCTCATTGGCCGTCGCGTATCGGATGCGCGGGAGGCCGTGTCGGAGGCCCTTCGTGCCGAGTTCCAACCCATTGACGACGTCCGTGGGAGCGCGGAGTACCGGCGCGGGCTGATCGTGAGCCTGTGGGAAAAGCTCGCGAGTGGCGAAAAGAGCGTGGCCCAGGACGGCAACCTCGACTTCGCGATGGGGGAGACGCTCCCTGACGCGGAGCCGTCGCGCGCGCTCGCTCATGAGAGCGGCGTCGGGCACGTCACGGGCGGCGCGCTCTACGTCGACGATACTGCGCAACGCCGGCCGATGCTCGAAGCGTGGCCCGTCTGCTCGCCGTATGCGCACGCGCGTATCACGTCCCGCGATGCGGACAAGGCGCGGCGCGCGCCCGGCATAACGGCCGTGCTCATGGCAGAGGACATACCGGGCGAGAACAACGTGGGAACGGCGCGCCACGATGAACCTCTTTTCGCCCGGGATGAGGTGCTCTATCACGGGCAGCTTGTCGCGCTCGTCGTCGGCGATTCGATCAGGGAGTGCCGGCGGGCAGCGGCGCTCGTCGAGGTGGGCTACGAGCCGCTGCCGCCGGTCCTGGGCATCGCGGATGCCATTGCGCACCAGAGTTATCTCACCGAGCCGCATATCCTGAAGCGGGGAGACTGCGACAAGGCGCTGGCCGCAGCTCCATTGCGCCTGGAGGGCGAGTTCGAGTCCGGCGGCCAGGAACATTTCTACCTGGAGACCCACGCCGCGTGGGCGGAGCCGCGGGAGTACGGCGCGATGTTCGTGAGCTCCTCGACGCAACACCCGTCTGAAATCCAGGCGATCGTCGCGGAGGTGCTCGGCGTGCCGCGCAACAGGATCGTCGTGGAGGCTCCGCGCATGGGTGGTGCTTTCGGAGGCAAGGAGGTACAGGGCAACACATTCGCCGCCCTGGTGGCGCTTGCCGTCCACCGGACCGGTCGACCCGTGCGCATGCAGCTCGACCGGGACCTCGACATGACGATCACCGGCAAGCG
>PMDT01000056.1:7695-8925 GCA_003154555.1 Spirochaetaceae bacterium | reverse complement strand
AACGAAGGCGCGCCGCCCGCCGCGAAGGCTTTCTCCGCCTCCTGCCGGGCAAGCTTCGCGATGCCCCCGCCGCTGCAGAAGCCCTCGAACGAGCCCTGCTTTCCGTAGCCTTCGGGGCCTTCCTCGGCGAGCCGCACGTGGCCGACCTCGCCGGCGAGATCGTTCGTGCCCTCGTAGAGCCTGCCGTCCAGGATGAGCCCGGCGCCCATGCCGGTGCCGAATGTGAGGAAGACCATGTTGCGCGTTCCGCGACCTGCGCCGAATCGCCATTCCGCGAGGGCGCATGCATTCGCATCATTCTGAAGATATGCCGGACAGCCCAGCATGCGCCCGAGCTCCCCGGTCACGGGCACGCCATCCCAGCCCGGAAGATTGGGAGGCGCCAGGATGAGACCCGCACGGCTGTCCAAGGGTCCGCCGCAGCTCACCCCGACTGCAAGGAACGGCTCGCCGGGGGCCCGCGCCTGCGCAAGGCCGCGCGCCTCCGCGGCAACAGCGTCCAGCGCGTCATGCCAAGGACGGGCGTGCGGCTCCGTGGGGAACGCCGTGCGGCCGAGTATCGACATGCCTTCGCGTGCCGCGCGGCCGACGACCACCGCAGTTTTCGTCCCGCCGATATCCACACCAAGTAGAATGCCCACTCCCCCTCCCGCGGACGCCTTTCATACTATCATCCGGATGGGAGCCACCTCAATGGCCCCCTCTCCGGGGGAAAGCAAGCTACATTTGTGTAGTAAATTGGCGCCTTTTCCTACGTCCTTGTATGTCGTTCTCACCGGCCGATTGTGGGGATTTCATCGCAACTCTTTTATGAGAAACAAATTAAATATGCGACACATCCTGGCACGAATGTTGCATGATTACTGTGGGGAGTAATATCGCACCGCGCTCGGTGCGGATTCTCTCCGTTCCCTCCCGAGTTGCTCCAATCGCGACAAAAGCGAATGGCGTGACAGTGGCCCTCGGCCGAGGCCCGGGGGGGATCATCAAAGCAAGGAGGAAAAACATGGCAATCGGCAAGACTCCGAAGGAGATCGTCTCCTTCATCTCGACGCAGAAGGTGGAGGTCGTGGACCTGCGGTTCATGGACTTTCCCGGGCTGTGGCAGCATTTCTCCGTCCCCGCGCGCGAGCTCACCGAGGAGGTATTTGAGAAGGGCCTCGGGTTCGACGGATCGAGCATCAGGGGCTGGCAGGCAATCAACGAGTCGGACATGCTCGTGAAGCCGGT
>PMDT01000056.1:185-7684 GCA_003154555.1 Spirochaetaceae bacterium | reverse complement strand
TACGACCAGAACGAGCACGAGGGCTACTACCACATCGATTCGGTGGAAGGACGCTGGAACACGGGCCGCAAGGAAGACCCGAACCTCGGCTACAAGATCCGCTACAAGGAAGGATACTTCCCGGTCCCGCCGAACGATACCCTGCAGGATATCCGCTCGGAGATGATGCTCACGCTGGAATCCATCGGCATCCCCATCGAGGCGCAGCACCACGAGGTGGCTACCGGCGGTCAGTGCGAGATCGACATGCGCTTCAACAACCTGATCACGATGGCGGACAACGTGTTGAAGTACAAGTATGTCGTGAAGAATACGGCCAAGAAACACAACAAGGTCGTCACGTTCATGCCCAAACCGCTGTTCGGCGACAACGGCAGCGGTATGCACGTTCACATGTCCTTCTGGAAGGACGGCAAGAACCTGTTCGCCGGGGACGGCTACGCGGGGCTTTCCCAGATGGCGTTGTACGCCATCGGCGGGCTCCTGAAGCACGCGCCGTCCATCCTCGCCTTCGCCACGCCGACCACGAACAGCTTCAAGAGGCTCGTGCCCGGTTTCGAGGCGCCGGTCAACCTCGCCTNNCCGGATCCGAGCTGCAATCCGTATCTCACTTTCTCCGCGATGCTCATGGCCGCGCTGGACGGGATCCAGAACAAGATCGATCCGGGACAGCCCTTGGACAAGGATATCTACGATCTTCCGCCCGAGGAGCTGGCCGCGGTGCCCAAGACGCCGGGGTCGCTTCGCGAAGTGCTCAAGGCGCTGCAGGCGGATCACTCCTACCTGTTGAAGGGCGACGTCTTCACCACTGACGTCATCGAGACCTGGATCGAGTACAAGATGAAGAACGAGGTCACGGCCCTCGATCTCCGACCGCATCCCTGGGAGTACATGCTCTATTTCGACATCTGATCGTCCGTTCACCTTCCTCCCTGGCCCCCCCCACACGGGGGGCCGTCTTTTTTCCGCCTTGCCTGTGATATGATCGTTGCTCATGAAGGCTTTGCCCCAGAGCGCTCCTGATTGGTGCTTCTTCAAGCCCGGCATGGACGCGCGGTCGTACTACGCGCGTCTCAAGGCCATCGGGTATATGGGCGCCGAGCTGGTCGATCCGGTTCGTTGGGACGCGGCGGAAGCGGCGGGGCTTCCCATCGTCGCTGTCGCCTCGCCCGGGATCCAGGAGGGGCTTGGCGTTGCCGCTCACCATGCGACGCTCCTGCCGCAGATCCGCGCGAGCATGGAGAAGGCGGCGGCACGCCGCATCCCGCGGATGATCGTCTTCAGCGGCAATCGGGAGGGCCAGGGCGATGACGAGTGCCTTGCGAACTGCATCACGGCATCGCGCCTGTTGGCGCACGATGCCGAGCGGCTCGGTGTGACACTCATCTTCGAGATGCTGAACGGAACCGACCACCCGGGCTACGCTGCCGACAGGGCGCGCTTCGGCTTCGACCTTGCGCGTGCCGTGGACTCGCCCCGTTTCAAGGTCCTCTACGACATCTACCACATGCACCGCATGGGGGAAGACGTGGTGTCAGACATCCTGGGCAATCTCCCGCTCATCGGGCACCTGCACCTCGCCGGAAGCCCGCGCCGGGATTTCCCAGGCACACGGCAGGAGATCGACTACCGGCGCATCGTGAAAGAGGTGGTCGGTGCGGGCTACAGTGGGTTCTGGGGTCAGGAGTGGGTGCCCGCGCACGACGATCCGTGGAGCGAGCTGGAAGCCGCATTCATGCTTTTCACGCGCTACGCTGCCGACGCCGGCCGTTCCTGACGGCATGGCGCTCAGCGCGAAAGGTTCCCCCTGATGAGCGAAACAAGGGCGGCGGAGTCGGTTTCCTCCAGGCGTGAAAGGACCCTCTTCCATCGATAGGCAAAGCTCCCCTGCTCCTGGTTGGGAAGGTGCGCGAACAGCGTGTCAAAGGCCTTGCGCCGGTTCGCGTAGTCTTCCTGGATGCGCCGCAGCCGCTCCTCCAGGGCGCCGAGGTAGACATTGACAAAGCCCGGGACATCCGGCAGGAAGTCCGTGCGGTTGCGCACGGGAAGCGCGTAGGACGGGGCGAACTCCTCCAGGGGGCTCGCGTAGTCGTTGAATGCCCCGGTATGGTCGGCGACCACGATGTCACCGGGCATACCGGCGTCGTCGAGCACCATCACCTCGTCGCCGTCGTCGAACAGAGGGCCGCCCCGCACATCGCAGCGGCCGACGATGATATTCGGTGCCGCCGCGGCTCCCAGCAGCCGCGCACACGCGCGGGCGAAATCGGGGGACTCGAATCTGCGCGGGCTGAGCTTGTCCGTTGCCGTGCCGCGGATGTAGTGACGCTCGAAGTAGGGCGTCCAAATCGGGAAGGCGCCGCCCTCCCGCGCGTCGTAGTGCTCGCTGATCCGCCGCGCTACGACGCGCACGGGAAGGTTCATGCCGAGCTGCCGGCAGCCCAGACGCCGATCGAGAATGTACTCGGTGTATTCCTCCGCCCTGATCATGGCGTCCATGAGCCCGTACCCCAGATCCAGATACTCCCGCACCCCCTGCTTCTGCATGCGGATGATCGACACGATCTCTTCCGGGCTCTGGAGCTGCTTCAGGACCGCGACGTAGACGTCCCGCCGCCCGCGCATGGAAGGCCTGCGGGAAAGCGAGCTCACGACGCGGCCGATATTCACATGCTCCAGATCCCCGTATTCCCGCACGAAATTGAATATGAACTTCCGCGGCTTCTCATCCAGCAGCCGGGCCAGCTCGGGGTCCGTGCTCCCCGCCATCTGCTCGATGACCGGATCGAAGACGATCTCCCCCTGCTCGATGCGCCCCCCGGGGAGCCACTCGATCTGGAGGAAAAACTCCGGGCTCAGGCCCAGAAGTGGCTCCTCGGCTGCCTGCTCGTCCTCGCGGCCCATCAGCACGCTTGCCATGCGGTTCCGCCATTCGATCGTGTCAGGATCGTCGCGACGCAGCTCAGGCTTCACACGGGCGACAAATATATCGCGGAGGCCTTCCCACGCCCTGCGCAGCTCCGCGGGGTCCAGCGAGCTCCAGTCATGGCGCGCCAGCTCGGCGCGGGGAATCCCTGTCCCCGGCGGAAAGAATGACAGCTCGGGATAGCCGGCAGCATTCCTGCGGCCGGCGAAATCGCTGATCTCCATGAGCTGTGCGCGCAGAGCCGGGTCGTCCAGGAGTCCGAGCTCCTCGAAACCCTGGCACGTGAGATAACGCACGCCCGTCGCCAGCCCGTAATAGTAGATCTCGCGGCCGCCGATGCCGATGCGCGCCGATTCGATCATTGCGCGCATTTCTTCCGGCGTCTTGGGCAGCGGCGTAATGCGCCACAGCTCGCCCCGCTGCCGGATGGCATCCCGCACCCGCGCGTTGAGAACACCCAGGAAGTGGATCCGGTGCTTCGGGAGCAGCCTCTGCAGCATCTCGTCCGCCTGGAACGCCAGGGGCATGGCAAGCGGATCGGGCCGGATCAGCACCGTGTCGCCCGCGACGATCAGATCGACCGCGGCCTGCCACTCGAGATCCATCTCGGGCCCGGGAAGGTCGGCGAGCCCCCTGCGACGCCTCTCGGCGGCGTACCACTCCACGAATGCATTGCGCTGCATCACGTGGATGCCGGGAAGGGTCACCAGGAGATCGTGCCGGGGAAATGCCGTGGCGATCCGGGACAGGGGTTTTCCGGACGCGTCGGCGGTGAAAAGCGGCTCCCCGAGAAGCGTGATGGCACTACTCATGTCCGTCTCAGCCCAGAGCGTACCCCGTCTCGTAGAGCGCCACAACATTCTCCGGCGGGCTCACCGCCTGGATGTTGTGGCACGGGGCGAGGATGTAGCCGCCGCCCGCCCCGAGGATGCGCAGGTTGTCCTGCACCTCCTGGCGGACGTCGTCCACCGTGCCGAAGGGGAGCGTCTGCTGGTTGTCCATGCCGCCGTGGAAAACCAGGCGTCCGCCGAAGTCGCGCTTCAGCCCTTCCCGCTCCATGCCGCCGCAGCGCCACTGGATGGGATTGAGGACGTCGATGCCCGCCTCGATCATGTCGGGGAGAATCCGGCGGATGGCGCCGTCGTTGTGATGGAAGACGAAGGCGCCCGCCTGGTGGACCGCGTCGATGATGCGCTTCATACCGGGGATGAGGAATTCGCGTATCTGCGCGGGCGACAGCATGAGATCGTCCTGCGCTCCCATGTCCTCCGCCACGATGGAGAATGTCACCTTGCCCGGAATCGCGTCATAAATCGCCTGGGTGTTCGCGTAGGCGAGCTTGAAGAGGCGGCCGAGGCACCAGTGCGCGATGTCGGGCTTTTCCATCAGGTCAACAAACGCTTGTTCGTCGCCGCGGAGATCCTTGTAGATGAGGAAAGGCTCCGAGCCTCCCCCCCTTACGGGAAAGCGGTCGTGGGCGGCGACTTGCGCCGCGATGCCGGAGTAATCCATCCAGTCGGGACTCGGCCAGCGATAGCTCGCCTTGATGTCCGCGAGCGTCTCGAAGCCCGCCAGGGGATGATGGACGCACTCGCGGTAGAACCCCGTGCCGTAAGAAATGCTGCGGTAGCGACATCCGAACATATCGGTGTCCGCGGGGAGCGCGGGCCCGACGTAGCGCGGCTCCGCCAGGAACGGCTTGTCGATATGGAGGCGCTCGAGCATCTGCTCCTCGCCGGCGCAGCCGAGGTGCGAAAGAAGGCGCGCCGTGGCCTCATCGGTCGCCCAGTAGTCCATCGGCACCCTGTCAGGCTTCTTCCGATTGAGCACCGCGAGCCATCGTTCCCGGGGGCTCATGGAGTCTTTTGCCATGAGACGATTGGGCGCCCGAGTGGGCCCTTCTGTCAACTCACCCCTGTGCCGCTTCTTCTGTGGGCGCGGACAGGTCTTTCTGCTACAGTGACGCGCATGAAGGGAGGCGCGCCCGAAAAAGACCGGACACTCGCGGAAGAGCATCGCTCGCGGATGGACGCGCGGTACTTTGTCCGGTTTGCGCAACCGGAAATCGACAGCCATGTCCGGGCCATGGCGTCGCTGGGACCGGGACGGCCGGTGGCGCTTCTCGTCGAGCAGTTGCCCGGCGCGGATGGGGGGCAGGGCCTGGCATGCACGGTCATCGCCTTCGATCACCCCGGGGCATTCTCGGCAATCGCCGGCATCCTTTCCTCCTCGGGCTTCGATATCGACGCGGGGGACATCTTCACGTGGCAACCCCCGTCGCGGAGCGCGCCGCGGGACCCCGGCCTGCGCCGCCGGCGGATCGTCGACCGCCTGAGCGGCACGGTGGCCCCCGAGGTGTGGGACTCTTCCTGGACCGAACGCATGGAGGAGAGGCTTCGCCGGGTATTCGGTCTCCTGGAGACCGGGGGCGAGGCGGCGGCGCGTGCGCGCCAGGTGGTCAACGAGATGGCCGCCCGTGCGCTGGGCCAGGGCGCCGGCGCGGCGTCCCGCACACTCTACCCCGTGCAGATCGAGGTGGGGAGCGCGGGCGGCCGCACGCGCATGCGCGTCCTTTCCCAGGATACCCCCTTCTTCCTCTTCACGTTTTCCACCGCCCTCACGCTCCAGGAGGTATCGATCGAGCACGTGACCATCCGTACCGACGGGGGCCGCATCGAGGACGAGTTCGAGTTCGTCGACGCGCAGGGACGGCCGATCGAGGAGCCGGATCGCATCGACCGCATCAAGCTCTCCGTGCTCCTCACAAAGCAGTTCACGTCGTTCCTGGAGAACGCGCCCGATCCGCTGGCCGCGCTCACACGATTCGAACAGCTCGTGAAGGACGTCCTGGCGAGGCCCCAGCAGGGGAAGTGGGTGGAGCTGCTCTCCGACCAGGGCGTGCTGCGCGATCTCGCCCAGCTCCTTGGAGCGAGCACGTTTCTCTGGGAGGACTTCGTGCGTCTCCAGTACGAGGAGCTCCTCCCCATGCTCGCGCCCCACCTGGGCGGCGCGCGCTTTTCCGAGCCGCTGGAGCAGACGCCCGCGCGCCTGCGCGCGGCGCTCGACGGCGCGCGGGACACCGCGGACTTCGAGCGACGTCTGAACGAGTTCAAGGACCGGGAGATCTATCTCTACGACCTGGACCACATCCTCACGACCCGGCGCACTGCGGACGCGCCGCGGAGCCGGGAAGCCTTGCATCTCACCGAGTCGTTCGAATCGGACTTCCTTCTCCTGAGCCGCCGCCTGACCGCGCTCGCCGAGGCGGTCGTGGACGCCGCCGCCGCTCATGCATTCCTCACCCTGGCGCAGCGCCACGGGCAGCCGCGGACCGTCGCCGCGCTGCCCGTGCGTTACGCGATACTCGGCCTGGGCAAGATGGGCGGGGCTGCGCTCGGGTATGCCTCCGACATCGAATGCCTCGTTGTCTACAGCGACAACGGCTCCACGTCCGGCCCCGAGAAGATCGAGAACAGGGAGTTCTTCGACATGATGGTGCGCGAGCTGCTGCGCCTTGTGCACGCCAAGCGCGAAGGGATCTTCCACATCGACCTGCGGCTGCGCCCCTACGGGGCGGCGGGTCCGCTGGGATGCAGCCTGGAAAGCTTCTGCACGTACTACGCGCGCGGCGGACCCGCGCACTCCTACGAAAGGCTCTCCCTCGTGCGGCTGCGCGCCGTGGGCGGCGACCGCGCTTTCGGCAGCCAGATCGAACGCGTGCGCGACGAGATGGTCTACTCGGCGGAGAGCATCGACCTCACCGCGCTGCGCGCGCTGCGCGCGCGGCAGGTCCAGGAAAAGACGCAATCGGGCCGCCTCAATGCCAAGTTCAGCCCCGGCGCGCTGGTCGATCTCGAGTACGCCGTGCAGATCCTGCAAGTGATGCACGGGGCCACGGAGCGCCGGCTGCGCACGCCGCGCATCCACGAGGCGCTGGACGCTCTCGCGTCGATCGGGGTCGTTGAAAAGACAGAGGCGGCCGAGCTGGTCGCCGCGTACCGCTTCTTCCGCCGGCTCATCAACGGCCTGCGCATGCTCCGCGGCTCCGCGCAGGACCTCGTCATACCGTTGCTCGAGTCCGACGAGTACCTGCACCTCGCGCGCCGCATGGGTTACGCCGGGGCGCCGGCGATCAGCCCGGCGCAGAAGCTGAACCTGGACTTCGAGACGAGCATGGCGGGTGTGCGCGCGTTCGTGGAGCGCCACTTCGGCAGGGACAGCCTGCCCGGGGCGCCCGTGGTGACGGTGGCCGACCTGATCCTCTCCGACACGATTTCCCCCGCCCTTTCCGCGCGCACTTTGGAGGAGCATGGTTTCCGCGAGCCCGCCCGCGCGCTTCTCAACCTCCGGCACATCCGCGGCGAATCGGAGCGGAGGACGCTTTTCGCACGCCTGGCGATACTCGCCTGCGACATGCTGTCGCATCGCCCCGACCCCGACATGGCGCTCAATAACTGGGAACGTTTTCTCCACGCGCTGCCCGATCCACAGGCCCACCTGCGGGAGATGCTGTCGCAACCCATGCGCCTGGAGATCCTGCTCAGCATTTTCTCCGCGAGCCAGTTCCTCGCGG
>PMDT01000056.1:0-175 GCA_003154555.1 Spirochaetaceae bacterium | reverse complement strand
CGCGCGACATCTGCCTCGGTGTCGCCACGCAGAGGATCATGGAGGAGCTCTCCGACCTCGCCGACGGAGTCATTGAAGCGGCGCTCGTCCGGCTCCGTGCTCCGCGCGGCGCGGCGACCGGCGGGATCAGGGGCTTCTGCATTGTTGCGTTCGGCAAGCTCGGCGCGCGCGAGCT
>PMDT01000370.1 GCA_003154555.1 Spirochaetaceae bacterium | reverse complement strand
GCAAACGCACGGGGTACCGTGCATGTGTTGACGCTCACTCCGGCTTTATGGTATGTTTGCGCGGTTATTCATCTTCATCCTTTAAGGATACCATATGACAGGCATATCTAGTTTTCTCCCCTTGCTCCTGGGCGGAACGGAAGCATCGGGAACGGGCGGAGCAACCGGAGGAGGAGGCACGCAGCTCGTCACCATGCTGGTCACCTTCGGGTTGATCATCGTGGTCTTCTACTTCCTGGTGATCCGGCCCCAGAACCGCAAGCAGAAAGAGGCCAAGAAGATGCTCTCGAACATCCGCCGCGGGGACAAGGTGGTCACCATCGGCGGCGAGCATGGACTCGTGGACTCGGTGAAGGACGATGTCGTGATCATCAAGGTCGATGAGAACGTGAAGATCAAGTTCTCCAAGAGCGCGGTCTCCCAGGTTCTCGAGCGCAAGGAAGATCCGGGATCGGGAGATTCCTCGGGAGATTCCAAGGAGTAACAGCTTTCATGAAAAAGCGCTATCGGTTCCTCATCGTCATCGCGGTGCTCGCGGTGGGTTATTACTTTGTCCAGCCTTCCATCCAGTGGTATTTCCAGACGCCACAGAGCCAGAAGGACATGGCGGAGAGCTCCCGGACCCAGATCAAGGTCTATGCGCAGGAGGAGGCGTCCCAGGCCGTTGCCCAGCTGGAGAAGCTGGTGGCCACGAACGCCAACGACCCCATCCCCACGCAGTACGCCTTCCTCATCGACAAGGCGAAGCTGCGCTACAGGAGCGCCAACCGGACCATTCCCCTCAACTGGACGATCCAGAACGTGCTGCAGGCCTACAGCAGCCGGGACGACATCACGTCGGACGCAGAGGGCTGGTATCGCGACAACATCATCGCGCTGAAGAACCTCAAGAACCAGACCATGCAGCTCGGTCTCGACCTGCGCGGCGGCATGTATGTCACCGTGCAGCTCGACTACGCCACGTGGGAGCAGGTCAACAACAAGGGCCTGAGCGCCGCCGACCGCAAGGATAAGATGGCGCAGACGCTGGAAGTGTTGCGGAACAAGGTCGACCAGTTCGGCCTCACCGACCCGTCCATCACCTCACAAGGCGACGACAAGATCATCATCGAGATCCCCGGCACCTCCGACCCTGAAAACGTCCGCCGGTTCATCCAGGGCAAGGGCTCGCTCACATTCCACATCGTGGATGAGGACGGGCTTGCGGCGGTGAAGTCGTACGAAGCGCAGCACCCCGGCGTGCTCATCGACGCCGCGGGCGACGTGAAGGACCAGGCCGTGCTCGCCGTCGTGCCCAAGGGCGACGTGCTCCGCGGCTTCTTCCAGAAGGACTCGTACGGCCTGGACGAGCTGAAAGGCTATACGGTGCTCAAGGAAGAGGTTGGGCTGAACGGCTCGGAGATCACGAGCGCCCAGGTGGTGCGGGACCCGCTCACCGGGCAGCCCGAGGTCAACTTCCTGCTCACGAACGCGGGCGGTGAGACCTTCTACAACCTGACGAGCGCCAACAAGGGCAAGCGCCTTGCTGTCGCCCTGGACAACAAGGTGAAGGCGCAGGCGACAATAGAAGATGCCATCCGCTCGTCGGTCGCCGTCCACGGGTTCGGCGCCACGGAGGCAACCGATCTCGCCCTGACCCTCCGCACGGGCTCATTCCCGGTGCCGCTGGAGATCACCAGCCAGCAGGCCGTCGGCGCCTCGCTGGGCCAGGACGCCATCACGCAGGGCATCAAGGCGAGCATCATCGGCATCGGCCTCGTCATGCTGTTCATGCTCCTGTATTACCGTCGGGCGGGTCTTAACGCGGTTATCGCGCAGCTCCTCCATCTCTACATCAACGTCGCCGTTCTCTCCGTCTTCGGCTTCACGCTCACCCTCGCCTCCATCGCGGGTCTCGTGCTCACCATCGGTATGGCCGTTGACGCGAACGTGCTGATCTTCGAGAGGATGAAGGAGGAGACGCGGCTGGGCAAGACGACCCAGACAATCGTGAGCCACGGGTTTGCCCGCGCCTTCTCGGCAATCCTCGACTCGAACGTGACGACGATCATCGCCGCCCTCGTCCTGACGCAGCTCGGCAAGGGCAGCATCCAGGGCTTCGCGTGGACGCTCCTCATCGGGAACGTGGCCACGTTGTTCGCCGCGGTGTTCGTCTCCCGGCTCATCTTCGACTTCGAGCTCGACGTGCTCCACACGAAGCGGATCCGGCTCACCTGGAGAAAGATCGCATGAAGCGAGTCATACGGTTTTCACGCGCACGGTATTACTTCTTCGCCTTCTCGGCGCTGCTGATACTCATCGGCATCGGCGGCTACATCATCAATCACGGCCTCAACCTCGGCGTCGATTTCAAAGCCGGTATCGCGTTCCAGTTCCAGGTCGCGCCGGCAAGCTTTACCGTGCTGTACACCGGGCCGGACAAGGTGGAGATCTCCATCCCCGCCGGCGAACAGGCCATCACCTCCCCCGGCGACATCATCTTCAAGGTGACGAACGCAACGAACGGGAATGTCACGAGCTTCCCCTTCATCTACAAGAACTTCGCCACCGTCAAGGACCTCACCGATGCCATCCAGAAGCAGGTGAACGGCCTGAGCGTCGTGCTGAAGGGAGACGCGACCATCGCGCCGACCGAGCTGCTTCCGCTTCCCCGCCCGGCGGTGATCACGGGGACGGCATACACGATCAACAGGACCCCGGGTCCCGGTCGCGGCGTCGAGACGACAATCTCCGAGGTCAGGGGACTCCTGGCCCCGATGGGAGAAAACAATCTCCAGGCAGTCGGCGCGCCCGCAAGCCAGGAGTTCATCGCGCGCTTCCCCGTGCAGGCAGGAACGACGGAGCAGACATTCCAGACGGATACCCAGAAGTCGCTCCTCGCCGCCCTGGAAGGTCAGTTTGGAGCGGGGCAGGTCATCATCAAGAGCACCGAGTTCGTCGGTCCGCGGATGGCCCAGTCTCTTGCGTCGCAGACGATATGGCTGGTCCTGATCGCTGTTGCCCTCATCCTGCTCTACATGAGCTTCCGATTCCATCCGTGGATCTACGCCGCCGCGGCAGTCCTCGGCATCCTGCACGACGCGCTGGTCATGCTGTCATTCGACGCGGTCTTCCGCATTGAAATCGATGCCGGCACCATTGCGGCCATCCTGACAATCCTCGGCTACTCGATCAACGATACGATCGTCAACTTCGACCGTGCCCGTGAGAACAACTCGCTGATGCGGGGTGAGTCGCTGCGGACGATCCTGGATACGAGCGTCACGCAGACCCTGAGCCGGACCTTCATCACGTCGGGGGCCACGCTCCTCACCGTGATCGCGCTCGCCATTCTCACCACGGGAACCATCAAGAATTTCGCGATCAACATGATCGTCGGCATCGTGGAAGGCACCTACTCGACATTCATCTCTGCCTTCATCGTCATCGAGTGGACGAAGAGCCGCGACAAGAGGCGCAAGGCCGGCGAGCTTTCGAAGTACGGCATTGCACCCGAGAAGGCGCTCACGGCGGAAGCAGTCGACGCCGCGGAGGACGAGGAAGAGGCCGAAGCGGAAGAAGCCGCGGAAGGGCTTGCATCGACCGAGCCCCTGCCGGAGCCTGCAGCCGGCGTCGGCGCTCTGGCCGCGGAGGCGGTTGTGGAGCCCGGCGCGGGTCCGGCGAACGTGATCGCCTTCCCCGGGAACACCGGTTCGCGGAAGCACAAGAAGCACCGAAGGCGGCATCACTAGACGGACATGAAGCTCCTCTGCCTTTCTGACATTCATGGGGAGGCCGCGGGGCTGGACACCGTGCTGGCCCGGGACCCCGGGGTGGACGTGGTGGTCATCGTCGGGGACATCACCCATCGTGGCGACTACGGAGAGGCGGAAGCGGTTCTCAGCTCCCTGGTTGCCTCGGGTGTCCGGATGGTTGCCGTCGCAGGGAACATGGACCGGGAAGGCGTGCGTCGCTATCTCGGCGACAAGGGAATCGACATTCATTGCCGCGGGGTCATAATTGACGGCATCGGCTTCATGGGGCTCGGCGGCGGCACCCCGTCGCCATTTCGCACCCCGTGGGAGCTCCCGCCGGAAGATGCCACGCGTTGTCTCGCGGCAGGCCTGGCCCGGATTTCCGCCGCCGCCTTCAAGGTTCTCGTGTCTCATGCTCCCCCACAGGCGACGGAAATCGACAGGAGCTTCACCCGCATGCACGTGGGCTCGGTTCCTGTGCGGGAGTTTTTGCTGGACGGCCCGCAGAAAGACGGCGGTGCGGTGAATGCCGCGGAGTTGAGCGGCTCCCGGAATGCCGCCAGGAGCGGCGTGGTGAATCTCTGCATCTGCGGCCACGTCCACGAAGCCGCCGGCGAAGATTCACTCGGCGGCGTGACCTGCGTCAATGTCGGGCCTTATAAGAACGGAAAATACGCACTGATCAGCATCACCGGGGATCGGTCGGAAATTCTTTGGAGGACGAGATGAACTCTGCAGCTTTGACGGCGGTTGCCAACAGCGTCAGGTCTCTTGCGATCGACGCGGTCGAGAAGGCGAAATCGGGACATCCCGGTCTGCCCATGGGATGCGCGGAGCTGGGCGCGGTCGTCTACGGCGAGCTCCTGCATCATTGGCCGCAGGATCCGGGCTGGATCAACCGGGACCGGTTCGTGCTCTCCGCCGGCCATGGATGCATGCTGCTCTATTCGCTTCTCCATCTCTCGGGATACGACCTCAGCCTGGATGACATCAAGGGCTTCCGGCAGCTCGGCTCGCGGACGCCCGGCCATCCCGAGTGGGGGGTTACCCCCGGCGTGGAGGCCACCGGCGGACCGCTCGGCCAGGGCATCTCCAACGCGGTCGGAATGGCTATAGCGGAGAGGATCCTCGCCGCGCGATTCAATACCCCCACGCGCGCCATCATCGATCATTGGACCTACGTCCTGGCGAGTGACGGCGACATGATGGAAGGCGTCGCCTCCGAGGCATCGTCCCTCGCCGGTCACCTGGGCCTGGGCAGGCTCATTGTCTTTTACGATTCGAACAGGATCACGATAGAAGGCTCCACCGATCTCGCTTTCTCCGAGGACGTACGGAAGCGCTACGAGGCCTACGGTTGGCGCACTCTCGGTGGCAGCATGTACGACATGGACGGCATCATGAGCATGGTGCAGACGGCCAAGGCGGCCGCCGACCGCCCGACGTTCATCCTCCTGCAGTCGGTGATCGGCAAGGGGGCCCCCACCCGTGCCGGCACGGCGAAGGCGCATGGTGAGCCCCTGGGGGCCGAAGAGGCGGCAGGCGCGAAGAAGGCCATCGGCGTTCCCGACGGCAGCCAGTTCTACGTGTTCCCGGAAGCCTCGGCCTATTTCAAGGCAAAGCAGCCGGAGTGGAAGACCCGCTACGAGGACTGGAAGAAAAGCTTTGCGGCCTGGCGCGCGGAGAATCCCGACAAGGCGAAGGAATGGGATCTCTGCTTTGCGCGTACGGCTGACCTTTCAAAAGCCTCCATGCCGGTCTTCAAGCTCGGAGAGAGCCTGGCGACCCGGGCGGCAGGCGGGCAGGTGCTCAACGCGATCGCGAAGGCGGTGCCCAACCTGATCGGCGGCTCGGCTGACCTTGCCCCGTCGAACAATACGAATCTCAAGGACATGGGCGATTTC
>PMDT01000275.1 GCA_003154555.1 Spirochaetaceae bacterium | reverse complement strand
TCGTCTCCGCGCCAGTAGGCCCCGGCGATGGACGTGAGCTTGAAGGCGTCGGGCTTCAGGCTGCTCGTATCAGGCACGTGGGGGCCGCGGCAGAGATCGGTGAAAGTATCCTGCGTGTAGGTGGAGATCTCATCGCCTTCGGGAAGGTCTGCGATGAGCTCCAGCTTATATGGCTGGTCCTTGAACAGGCCGCGGGCGGCATCCCGGCTCAGCACCTTGCGACTGAAGGCGTGGGTGCCGGCCACGATGTCGCGCATGCGTTTTTCGATCTCCGCCAGGTCCTCACTGGTCACGGCCCGCGGCAGATCGAAATCGTAGTAGAAGCCGTCGTCGATGGCAGGCCCGATCGCGAGCTTCGCGCCCGGGAACATCTGCACGACCGCTTCCGCCATGACGTGAGAGAAGGAATGTCGGATCGCGTACAGCGCGTCCTTCCGCGGATCATCCATGGATCGACCTCCCCTGCCACTCGACTTCGCGCGGTACCGCGGAGCGTGGCTTCATTCGCTTTACATGACAAAGCCCCGCCGGCTGCTTCGTCCTCATCATTCGCGCGGGCATACTACCCGGGCTCCAAGGACGAAAAGCCGAAGGGGCTTTCCGCGGTTCCACCTTGTTTCGCGCCCGTCCCGCCCGCCACGGAGTACCGTGGCCGCGAACGCGCGCGCGCTCTGTGCCCACTGACGAAGGGCGACCGGCCGGCTCATACTCGACCGCGCGGGCGGTCTTTGGGGCGGCAGCTCAGGAGGGGTTTTCAGCGGTTGTCGTCCAGGCGCCTTGCAGCTCCCGCGCGCGCCTGCGCGCTTCGGGCGCCCTCTCTCGGGTCGACGTTGGTGCGTGTCCGCCAGGTGGCGCAGGCACCAGCCGCGTACTCGTCTCCGTTACAGCTTTGCCTCGAAGTATCCGGAAAAACTTCCGCTGATGTCAAGTGGTGGCCGCCAGATGCCAGGCCGCGTCCTTCGCCGCACCCGTGCACCAGAGCCCGCGCGTTGACACCTCCGGGGGTCGGCACTACACTGTCACTTCGATGAAACGCATCGACATCTACACGATCGACATCGGCGGCGGCCATATCGCCCCCGCGCAGGCTTTGAAGCAGCAATTCGACATCATGGGCTACAAGGATCTCGAGGTGCATGTCGTGAATCTCGGCATCGTGCTGCCGGCCACGTTCATGCGCTTTCTCTACAAGTTTTACTGGGATATGGCGCTGCGCTATCCGCCCCTCATCAACGCGTTCTACCGCGGGGCGGACAACCCTTTCGTCATGAAGATCATCGACCGTATCATGAGCATTCCGATCCTTCCGCGTTTCGTGCGCTACCTCGAAAAGGAAAAGCCCGACCTTATCGTGTCCACCTATTTCACCTTCACGCACTACATCGAGCTTCTGAAGCGCGTCGGGCAGATGGACGCTGTCGCCGTCGTGCTCAATCCCGAGCCTTTCGATTCGCACTATATCTGGTTCTCCCAGGCTTTCGAATGGAGCATGGTCTTCTCACACAAATCCTATGAAGAGATCGTGGCCAAGGGTCTGCCTGCGTCGAAGGTCCGGGAGTTCCACTTTCCCATCAAGCCGAGCTACACCCTGCGGACGGAATCGAAGGCCGTCCTGCGTCGGCGCATCGGGATCGAGCAGAAGCCATTCACCGTGCTGTTCTTTTTCGGCGCGGAAGGCGTCGGCCCGGTCCGCAAGCACATCGCCGCGCTGATGGAGAAGGGTCTTGCGGCGCAGGTCGTGGTGATCTGCGGCAAGAACGAAAAGCTGAAAGCCGAGCTGGATTCACTTGCCCGCAGGATCACCGGCCCGCTCACCCTCCATGTTCGCGGCTACGTGACGAATATTTCTGAATACGTGGCGTCCGCGGACGTCGTCGTGGGCAAGTCGGGACCGAACCAGGTCTTCGAGACGCTGCTGCAGAACAGGCCGCTCATCATTTCCAGCTACCTCGCGAATGAGAGAGAGACGTCGACCTGGGTCGTCAACAACAAGGTAGGCTGGCTCACGCGCACGCCGACCCACCTCACCGCCCTTCTGGCCCGGCTCGCGTCGCATCCGTCGATCATCAAGGAATATCAGTCAAATATCCGCGCGCTGAAGCTCCGATCAGGCGCACCCGAGATCTGCGAGTTTCTCTACGGACTGGTCAATCAGGATCGTGTCGTGCGAAAGAGGCCCATGGCGGATGCGCTCCGAAAGCTCCGGGAGGCTGTCCTGGCCGAGGGCGAGGTCCTGTCAAAGCGATTCGATGCGTCGCAGATCGAATGGCAGAAGCGCCGCGCAGATGCCGTGCAGTCCGCACGGAAGCGCGTGAAAGCGCGCCAGGCAGCAAAGCGACCGAAACCGAAAACAGGCAAGCCTTCAACCGGTGGAGGCGCCCGCTCTCCGGCACGTCGCCGGCCGCGGAAGACCCTTTAGGGCGACGCGGTAATCCGCGTCATTTGATGCGACGCGTCCCCTACTTCCACTCCCGAATACGCTTTTCAAGATTGGCAGCCGTGATTCCCAGGTGCTCGGCGATCTTCTGATACGGCCCCGACTCGCCGAACCTGTCGATGCCCACCACGAGCGTTGTCGTATCGAAGGGGCCCTTCCACCCGAATGTCACACCCGCCTCGAACACGACGAGCTTCGCCGCCGGCGGCACGAGGGAGGCGCGGAAGTCGGCGGGCTGCTGTGCGAGCAGCTCCCGGGAGAGCACGGACACGACACGAACCTTCGAAATGCCGCCAGCAGTGGCCGGCCGATCCGTCAGCGCAGCGGCAGCCTGCAGCGCCACCGACACCTCGGAGCCTGTCGCAATGATCACGATATCCGGCTCGCCGTCGCAGCTCTTCGCGACATAGGCGCCGCGCGCGATCGTCGTGCGCCAGTCCGGATCCGCCTTGGGATAGACGGCAATGCCCTGACGCGTGAGGGCCAGCGCGCTCGGCCCATCCGTGCGGCCCATGGCGATTCGCCACGCCATTTCCGTCTCCTCGGCATCCCCCGGTCGCAGGACCATCAGGTTGGGAATGGCGCGCAGGGCGGCGAGGTGCTCCACGGGCTCGTGCGTCGGGCCGTCCTCGCCGACGAAGACGGAATCATGCGTGAGCACGTAGATCACGGGCAGCTTCGCGATGGCCGCGACCCGCACGGCGGGACGCATGTAGTCGCTGAA
>PMDT01000358.1:2709-3002 GCA_003154555.1 Spirochaetaceae bacterium | reverse complement strand
CCTGCGCGAGTACCGGCTTTGCCACAGGCGCGTGCGGTCCCTTGCGGGGGTCCTCGAGGCAGCGGACATCTCCGCCCTGGAACTCGACATTCTTCACGAAGCGCTCCCAGGCGCTGCCGTCCGCGAGCTTCGTGCGCGCAAGGCGCTCGCCCGCGTCTGCATCGGCCGCCACACCCCCGAGGGAGAGCATCCACCCTGTGAGCCGGCAGCTCAGGTCAACCACGTCGGCCGGGCCGCGGCCCTGGAGACAGTCGATGCTCTCTTCGACCTCCAGGAAGTTGCCGATCTTGAGG
>PMDT01000358.1:0-2662 GCA_003154555.1 Spirochaetaceae bacterium | reverse complement strand
ATGCTCGCCGTGATGAGCGGGATGGACTCCACTGTCCCGGTGACGTCGCGCAGCGCGTACATGCGCCTGTCCGCCGGCACGACCTTCTCACTCTGCCCGATCATGGCAAATCCCACGACGCGGAGGGCCTCGCGGAAGCGCTCCACCGAAAGATCGGTTCGATAGCCGGGGATCGACTCCAGCTTGTCGAGCGTGCCCCCGGTGTGACCCAGGGACCTGCCGCTCATCATCGGGACTCGTATCCCGCAGGCGGCGGCAAGCGGAGCAAGGATGAGCGAAATCTTGTCCCCCACCCCTCCGGTTGAATGCTTGTCCACGAGCGGGCCGGGGACTCCCGCCAGGTCGAGGACGTCGCCGGAGGCGATCATTGCGTGGGTAAGGCGGGCGGTTTCCTCCGCGTTCATGCCCTTGAGCACGATGGCCATGAGGAGGGACGAGAACTGGTAGTCGGGGATGTCACCGCGGGTGAAGCCGTCGACCAGAAAATCTATTTCCGGCCCCGTGAACTGCCCGCCGTCCCGCTTCTTCATGATGAGGTCGACTGCTCTCACATTACGCCTTTCCCGAGCGGCACCGTCTTGCGGGGAATATAGCGAGCGCCCTCGCTGCCCAGGAGCGACTGGTAGAGAATGCATTCCGATATCAGGAACTCCGCGCCCGGCGCGACGACTCCTTCTGCCCAGTCTTGTCGAATTGGCACGTGACCAGCGCGCGCGACGGTGATGTGGGGTGTAAACTCGCGCGCGTCGCGCGGCAGACCCTGCAGGGGGCCGCCCGCTTCCTGGAGCGGCGCAAGAAGGCGCGAGAGCATCTCCCAGAAGGCATGCGCTTCCGCTGCGCCTGCCTCCAGGCCAACCCAGAGCACGCGCGGCGCGCCGCGGGGCGGAAACTGCCCGGTCGCGCCCAGCCGGCACGGGATCGCCGGGTAACGAAGCTCTTCACGATCGAAGACCGGCTCCAGGGCGCCGCGCGCTGAGTCGTCGACATCTCCGAAGAAGCGCAGTGTCACGTGCAGGTTGGCAGGAGGTACCCAGCGTGCCCGTGGCGCACGCTGCCGCGCAGGGGCAAGGGCTTGCACGAGGGAATCCGCCACATCGGAAGGCAGCGGGAGACCGGCAAAGAGTCTCACCGCCCCGCCTCGACCCACGGCAGCGATGAAAACTGCCCTTCCAGGACGGCCTGCAGCATGCGCGGCAGCGAGTCGCAGAGCGCGTGGAGCGAACGTTCGCCAAGGCTCACCTCGACCGCCTTGTCGATGGGCAAGGTCGACGTGGCATCGAGGAAGCGCAGGGCGCCCGCCGGGAGCGGCTGGCCCGTACCACTCGCGCACGCCGCGCAGAGGAGCGCGTGCGAACGCGCCGCATAGAAAGCCGTTTCCGACTCGGCGAACTCACGCCCGCAGCCATCGCACTGCCGCGTGTCAGGCTGGTAGCCGGCGAGCGCCAGGAACCGCCAGAGGAACTGGAGGGTGACATAGGGCTCACGCGGCGAATCCGCGGCATCCAGGAGCTGCAACGAGTCGAGCAGCAGGCGGAAGAGACCGCCGGAAACCTCTCCCGCGCCGTAGGATTTCTGCACTACCTCGGCCCAGAGAGAGGCCGCCGCGACCCGCGAGAGGTCGCGCTGGAGACCTTCGAATGAACCCAGGATCTCCATCTCGGTGACCTTGTAGCTCTTGCGGACAGGGTTGTGGTACAGCATGACACGGGACCACGTGAAGGGCTCGCTTCCCATGCGCAGGCTGCTGTTCATCTTGAACGCGCCGTACGCGGTAGCGTTGATGAGGCCCAGGTCCGTGGTGAGCAGGGCCAGGCTCTTGTGGAACTCGCCGCTTCGCTCTCTTCGGATCACGATCGCGTGTGTGGAGATGCTTCGGTACATTCGCCCTGCTTCCCCGGCAATACTACCGGAGACGCGGCGTGAATGACAAGGACGACGCGCCGGCGTGGAGGCCCGGCGGCAGGTGCGCGGACTTGACTGTGCGGCAGGCAATTCTTAACTTGAAGTCACCACCCGGAGAAAGCATAATGAGCGACCATAACATTGTCCCCACGGACCAGATTCTGCCCGCGCGCCTTTTCGTGATCCCTCTGCGGGGAAAGCCCATCTTTCCCGGGATCCTCACTCCCATGATGCTCCCGTCAGCACGGGAGGCGGACACCGTGGAAAAAGCCATTGCGGCGGACAGCTTCATTGGCCTTGTTCTCCAGAAATCCGACGAGGTGGAAAACCCCACCGCCGATGACCTCTACGAGGTGGGAACCGCGGCCAAGATCGTGCGCCGGATAAACCTGCCGGATGGCGGTGTGAACATCTTCATCTCCACGTTGAAGCGGTTCCAGACGAAGCGCGTGCTGCAAAGCACGCAGCCGATCAGCGTCGTGGCGCAGTACCGGGAGGACGTGAACTTCGATTCTCCGGAGGCGAAGGCGCTCACCCGCGCACTCATAGCCGAGATGAAGCAAGTGGCGGAAAACAACCCTCTGTTTTCGGAGGAGATGCGCCTCTCCATGGTCAACATCGACCATCCGGGAAAAATCGCTGATTTTATTACCTCGATCCTCAACCTCGACCGCGCGGAGCAGCAGAAGATTCTGGAAATGGACGATGTGCAGGCGCGCATGGAATACGTCCTCATCTTCATCAAGAAGGAGCAGGAGCT
>PMDT01000312.1 GCA_003154555.1 Spirochaetaceae bacterium | reverse complement strand
GGGTGCTACTAAAGGGTCCGCAGCGGCGGAATAGAATACTGATCCTTGTCCCACTGCGAGGCCGCTATATGCCGTGCCCAAGTCTATATATGAACCCTGATCTCTTGCTGATGCTACGGTTGGCCCAATTCCAGAAAAACTGAATGAAGGATGAAGGCCCACTGCGAGCGACACCTTGCAGAGGGAAAGAAGAGTGAGGTTCAGATTGCCTGCAAGGATTTGGCTAATTCGACCTGGGCTTAGTCCTATCGTCTCAGCCAGATTCTTCTGTGTCATCGAAAGTTCTCTCAGNNGCCAAAAGAAGCCGTCGCAATTGGCCAAAATGATAACAGGCGATGCGGTAGTCCCCTTTATGGATCTGATGGAGCATTACGCTCCGCTTCTTTGGTCTGAACTGTTTTACAATCTTGCTCGGCATTTGTGCCACGCCCACTACCGCAAGATATTCGATAGCAACTCTGAAGCCATGAAGAGTGCCCTTGATGCTTGGCTCTTCTTGCTCAAGAAAGTCCCTCACCTCGCTTTTATCACCGGCCCCTATTGCAAGAGTGTATATTGAAAGTGATCGTCCCTTGAGAAACAGTATAGCGCGCACTTTGCTCCCTGTCAATAAAACTTTAGCTATAACTAAACATCTCGCACGATATTCGCGATCTTCGGGCGGGAGTCAGTTTCGCATGCTCCGCTATGCAAGTCAAACTCCTAAAAAGCGTCGCCGCAGCGCGAGAGCCGGCGAGGCCAGGGATGCGTAGCGGCGCGAAGCGACGCGGAGGGCGGCAGCGCGGTCGCTNNGCAGACAGCGAGAGCCGCCGAAAGGAGGCCCGTCGGCATGGCCCCGCCGCGCGTGGCGCTCTCCGCGGGGCGTCTCAGGGCGTATGGTTGATGGACACCAGGAGCGCGACGACGCCGTTCGTCCTGCCGCGGGCCTGGAATGCCATGCGATCCTTCTGGTATTCGACCTGGTCGAAGGGCACCAGCGCATCGCCAAGAGCGGCCTTGAGCCGGGCTGCAATGTCGCCTGCCTGGTTCTGAAGAGCATCCTCCACCTTGCCCAGGTCGATCTCGCGCTGTGAATAGAGGACGACGATCCTCTCCTCACCGGGATTCTGGTCGGTCTGGATGAACAGGTCCTCGCCGGGCAGCGCCACCCGATTGCTCTTGAAAGTCAACGCCGGGCTCATTGTGTCGTCGCTCGGGAAGAGCCGATACGTTTTCCACGCGGTATCCACGCCGACCATGTAGACGTAGGCCGGCTCGTTGTTGTCGAGGTAGAGCCNNGGCGGCGCCGTTCCAGAGGACCGCGGGACTGTGCCCGTCGCTTTCCTGGATCGTCAACGCCCCGGAAAGCTGCGACCCCTCGGGATGCACCATGCCGGGGTTTTCCACGAGCTCATAGGCCTCTCCGAGGTAGTCGGCGAAATCTTTGTACTGAATCCAGAAGAAGCCGTCGTTTCCCCACTTCCTGCTCCAGCTGTTCTGCAGCTCGAAGGCGCCCCCGGCATAGGAATCGTCGTAGGATACGACTGTCATTGCATGACCCATTGTCGGCTTCACACTGCGGTCCGGTATCCAGACAAAGTCCCGGGACAGCGTCGCGAAGGGACCTTTGCGGGGCGAATCGTCGATCATCATTCCCACCACGACCGGTTTGCTCTCAGAGATGGTCTTTTTCACCTTGTCGACAAGCGCCGCCTTGCTGTCATCAGGGGCTCCAATACGCGTGAATCCGAGGATGGTATAGGGCCGCGCCTTGCTGAAGGAATCCAAGGGGATTGTGCTCGGACAGAGAGAGTCCAAATCGGAAAAATGCGGCACGCCGTTTTTCTGGATCGACTCGAGGATGTAGGGGATGGCCTGGCCGCTGTCGCAGCCGATGAACTGATCTGCAAAGCTCGCCCGGAAAGTGAAGCCGGGAGAGAATGCGTTGCGGGTAATTGTGCTCCTGTCGGTGATGCCGTTGAGCTTGGCGTAAATGATCGTGGTGGCGGCGTAGGCGGATGCCCATGCCGTGCACGTGCCGAATTGACCCTGATCGCCCGCATAGGGTGCGAACTGTTTGATGGATGCCTTGTGCGGCAGGACGTCGAGCCCGCGGACCAGGTTCGTCTTGTACGGGACTTTTGCATAGACCGCCTGATCGAATATCGCGCCGGTCTTCCGTGCCTGGGCCTGCACATCGACGGGAAGCATGGCGAGAAGAGCGATCGCTGCAAGAATCGCGGGCAACAGCCTTTTCATTTCACAATCCTTTTCTCGGAGACCGAAATGACTCACCCGCATTTTCGGCCGCGGCATTCGCGCTGTCAAGCGAGAGGCCGAACACACGCGGCATCGCCGAATCTTCCGTTCTTGACCCCCTTCAAAGCCTTCGGGTAGAGTGGCGGCACTTATGGAAAGACGTTTGATCACATCCGCGCTGCCCTACGTGAACAACATCCCGCACCTGGGCAATCTCATCCAGGTGCTTTCCGCCGACGTGTTTGCCCGGTATTGCCGCCTCGCGGGCTACGAGACGCTCTACATCTGCGGCACCGATGAATACGGGACCGCGACGGAGACACGGGCCCTGGAGGAGGGCATCACGCCGCGCGAGCTCTGCGACCGGTACCACGCGATCCACCGGGACATCTACCAGTGGTTCACGATCTCCTTCGACAAGTTCGGCCGCACCTCGGTGCCGGTGCACACCGAGATCACCCAGCACATCTTCACGAAGCTGTACGAGAACGGCTACATCAACGAACGGGTGCTCAGCCAGCCCTACTGCGAAAAGGACCAGCGGTTCCTCGCCGACCGCTACGTGCTGGGGACCTGCCCGCACTGCGCCTACACGGATGCGCGGGGAGACCAGTGCGAGAATTGCGGGAAGCTGCTGGACCCGACCGAGCTGATCGACCCCCGCTGCAGTGTCTGCTCCACCCGGCCGGTGATCCGCGAGACAAAGCACCTGTTCATCGACCTGCCGGCCATCCTGCCGAAGCTGCGCGCATGGATGGAAACGGCGGCGGAAAGGGGCTTCTGGGCGCGCAATGCCGTGCAGATGACCAACGCATGGATGCGTGACGGCCTGAAGGAGCGCGGCATCACCCGTGACCTGAAGTGGGGCATCCCCGTGCCCCTGGACGGGTACAGGAACAAGGTCT
>PMDT01000057.1 GCA_003154555.1 Spirochaetaceae bacterium | reverse complement strand
GTAAGTAAGCGAATGGAGATGTTTCAATTTAAGATATACGTATACGTACGGTTTGTCAAGAGCAAAAAAAAACCGGGATGCCGCGGCATCCCGGGCTACGGGGGTTCCGGAGACGTGGACTACTGCGTCTCGAAGATCGCGCTGATCCCGCTGACGACCTTCTGGGCGTCGCGGGTCACGGTCACCAGTCCCCGGGAGATCTCTTCGAGGTTTTTCACCGTCGCGTCGAGACTCTGGGCAACGGCGGGCGAGCTGAGGGTTGAGATCACGGACTTCTCCGCGGTCAGCTGGGTGACGGCGGTCTGAATGGTGCCGCTGCTCTGCCGGATGGCCTTGAGGGACGCGGCCAGGTCATCGGCGCTGCTGGTGAGGTTTGTTTCAAGCTTCGCCAGCAGCTTCTCCGTTGTCACCGTCACGTCTTTCACCGCGGCCTGGAGCTGGTCCATGGAAGAGGTGATCTGTTTCGTGATGACCGGGACGGACTCGGTCATGGTTATTGCGCGGTCGGTGATGATGCGCACGTTCTTCGCCGTTGCGGCGATGTCCTTCAGCGAGCTGTCCAGCGCATCCTGGTTTTTCTTGAGGGTATCGAGGACGCTCTTCAAGCTGCCGGCAATATCGGTCACCATGCCCATCGTGTCGCCGCCGAGCACATCGGTGATGTTGAAGGAGGGCACGCCCTCGAAGAGCTGACCTTCCTCCACGCGCGGATTTTCCTTGGGCCCGGGATTCTGCTCGATGTACATATCCCCGAGGATGCCCTTGGAGACGAGGGCGAATTTGTCTCCGGTACGCACGATCTGGCCGGGCTTGAATGTGATTGTTGCCACTATGGTCTTCTCATCTTCGGCAGGCGCGATTCTTGTCACCGAGCCTACCTTGAGGCCCGACTTTCGCACCCAGGCACCCGTGTTGAGATCCCCGACGGAAGAGAAATGCACCTTGATGGAGAGCCCCCGGGTGAACTGGAAATTATTGATCAGGAGGTAGAGAAAGAGGGAGGCCGCGAGGGCCAGAATAATGATGACGATGACCCTGAAGATCCTCGATGCTTTAGTAGCCATTTTCTGCCCGGATCCTTTCTCGGTTTTTAATGAAATGGACGTAGATCGGGGAATCCTCCCGAAACCCGTCTTCTCTTCCCGCCTGGGCGATGATTCTCTGGTCCTCGAGCAGCGCGATGCGATCCGCGATGAAGCGCGTGAGGTCGATATCGTGGGTGACAACGAGTGACGTGATTGCCCGCTCCTCCTGGAGTCTCTTGATCATCGATTCGACGATCGCGGAGCTCGCGGGATCCAGACCCGAGGTCGGCTCATCGTAGAGAAGATAACGCGGCTCCAGGATCATGGCGCGCGCGATGGCCACCTTGCGCTTCATGCCCCCCGAAAGCTCCTGCGGCATCGAGGTGGCGCTGTCCCTCATGCCCACGAGATCGAGGTAGCTGTCAACCTTCATATCGATCTCCCGCGGAGTCGCGGATTTGTGATACACGAGTGGAAAGGCGACGTTCTCCTTCACATTCAACGAATCGAACAGAGCTCCCTCCTGGAACAACATGCCGATCTTGCGACGGATGGAGCGCAGCTCCGCCCGCCCGGCATTCACGACCTCCTCCCCGTCGATCGTGATGCTCCCCGCCTGGGGCCGGAGGAGACCCGTGATGCATTTCAGGAAGACCGACTTGCCGATGCCGCTGCGCCCGACGATCACGGTCGTGAGGGATTCTTCCACATCGATGGTGAGCTCGTGGAGCACCTCGCGGCCGGGGAAGGAGAAATGCACGTCGCGCGCGCGGATCACCGCCCGCCCCCGATGACGACCCACGGCGCGGCCGGGCGCTTTCCTCCGTCGTGATCATCGCTGTGCAGCGGGGACATGCATGTCGATAGTAGTGCCCCCGTGGCCGGCTGTCAAGATTTTCTCCTTTCTCCGGGGCCGCTCAGGCTTGACACAATCGAATGCTCCAAGGGACACTCACCCGATGCTTTCGCAGCGCACCGTCGACCTGCTCACGCGGATCTTCGAGAACCCTGTCTTCCTTTCCGCCCTTTCCAGCTGGCTCGTCGCGCAGGTCCTCAAATCGTGCATCATGCTCGTCCGCAACCGTCCGCGCTCCGCGCGGGAGATCCTGCTCCACATCTTCTGGGCAACCGGGGGGATGCCCAGCAGCCACTCTGCCGTCGTGGCGTCGCTCGCGACCTCCGCGGCATTCGTCGAGGGCCCCGATTCGACCCTTTTCTTCGTGACACTCTTCTATGCAATGCTCACCCTGCGGGACGCGCTGGGCGTCCGGCGTTCTGCCGGTGCGCAGGCAAAGGTGATCAATCAGTTAATCAGAGACCTCTCGCCTCATTTCGCCCTTCGCAGCAGACTCGTGAAAGAGGTTCATGGACACACCATGCCGGAGGTGTTCGTGGGAACGCTGCTGGGCTTCTTCATCGCGGTCGCCTTTTGCACGCTGTAGTGCGCGCCTCCGACCGAACAAGGAGCGCGGCCCCCGCGTTCCGGGGGATGGGACTGCTCGTCTGCGCGGCGCTCGCCGCATGGTTCCCGCTGGTGCGGGTGCCCATGGTCCAGGCGACGCGGGTCTGGCGGGGGTACCAGACCCTCCTTGTCCGGGCAGGGCCCGCCGGCGCGGGGGCCGCGCGGATCGTCGCGGGGGCACTCGGACCCGGGGTGGCGACGGAGGAGACCTCGACGGTCGACTTCTGGAGCTTCACCGGATTGGAGAGCGTCTCCATTGCGCGGCTCGACGCCCGTCTCGATCCCCGGGATCCGCGTCACGATGCATTCATGGACCGGGCGAAGGGATACTTCCGTCCCGACGCTGATACGCAGCTCGTATACATCCCGGCACGCCTTCCCTCGGCGCGGGTCTTCCTGCGCATCGCTGCGCACCTGGGCGTCCCCGCGCGCGGCTCATGGCGTCTCATCGAGTTCGACCCGGTGGAGAAATCGCTGGCGGTGCTCGGGCTTTTCGGATTCGCGCTCCTGCTTGCCGCGTGCCAGGAATCGCCGCGCCGCATCGCATTTCCCCTTGCCGCGGCGGCAGCGTTTCTCTGGACACCCTATGTGCTTTCCGGCGGGTTGGACCGGCTCGCATTCGCCATGGCTTCCCTCCTGCCGTGGTCCGAGCTGATGCGGGTGCTGGTCGTGCTCCATGGGTGGGACGAGAAGCTGGTGCGCGAGATGCGGCCCTGGCTGGCCGCGCAAGCGGGAGTTGCCGTTACCGGCCTCGTGATCCAGACCCTGCTCGCCGGGCCCTCCCTCCTGCCGGTGCTTTCCTATCTTCCACCGCTTCTCGGGACACTCCTGCTGCTGGCCGGCGTCGCGGGAATCTGGGGCAGGGCAAAGCGGACCAGAAAAAAGCGCGCGGCATTTGCTCCCATCCCGATCGTGCGGCCGGCGCGTGAACCGTCCCGCGTGGCGCGTGCAGCGCTTCTCATCGGCGGGTGCTTCCTGATTATCGTGGCGCTCGTGGCGCTCCTGCGCAACGCGCCGCTGCCGACGCCGCTCCCGCTGCCGGGCGCCCGCGACTTTTCGTGGGCGGCAGTCGCACGGCTCCGCCGCGCGGCAGGCACGCACCGTCTGCCCGATTTTTCGAGCCTCGTTCTCCATGAGGCGCTGCAGGAAGGGATGGCATTCGGCCGGAGCGGGGGGCTGCCGACTCCCGATGAGCGCGTCTACCTGCGCACCTACGTGAATGACGGATCGACCGGGATCGTGACCGAGCGTCAGAGGATGGCGAAGACCTTCGACACGACATGGCTGCGGAGCGTTCTCGGACGCGCCACGCCGGGAAGCATCGCTTTCCTCCTCCGGGAGCAGCGAAGGCCTGTCGCGGTCGCCGTGCGGGGGCCGTTCCGCTGGATCGCGGGAGAGCTGCTCGCGGTTCTCCTGGCGGTGGCGGCGCTGCTCGTGCTGCTCGCCCGGGATCCCGGCGTGCGACCCTTGATCGAGGGCATTCTTCTACGCTTTAATAGCTTCGCGCGGCGAAATCAAATTCCATGACGGACACCAGGAAGCTCCCGCATGGCGGCGTCAACCCGCCCAACGACAGTAACATTTCGCGCACGGCACCCATCGCGAATGCCCTGGTGCCGTCGCGTGCCGTCATTCCTCTGCTCCAGCACGCGGGAACACCTGCGCGCTGTGTCGTGCAGCAGGGGGACAAGGTCAGTGAGGGCATGCTCATCGGCAAGGCAGAGGGTGCGCTGTCCGCCAACGTCCACTCCTCGATTCCTGGCACCGTGGTCGCCGTCACGGGCATCACGCTGCCGGGCGGTGTCGCGAGCCAGGCAGTGGTGATCGACCTGGAAGGGGAGTTCGGGAAATCCGGCAAGCCGCGGCAGCCACGGGCATGGGAGGGCGCATCCAGGATCGAGTTGCTTGGGCGCATCCAGTCCGCCGGTGTCGTGGGTCTCGGTGGATCGCGCATGCCAACGCACCTGAAGCTCGCGTCCGCCCCCGGAAGCCCCGTCGCGTTGCTGGTCGCCAATGGCATCGACGGCGAGCCGGGGCTCAGCGCGGATTTTGCGCTTCTCCGGGAGAAGACGGCGGAGATCGCGGAAGCCCTGCGCATCTGCCGTGCGCTCCTTGAGCCGCAACGCATCGTGCTTGCACTCGGCGAGGATGCACGGGAGCTGGCCGGGGCTTTCGAGGAGGCATGCGCCACGTCAAAGCTCGCCTGTGACATCGCGATCCTTCCTTCCACCTATCCCCAGGGGCACGAGCAGATCGTCCTGGGCTCCATTGGCGTCAAAGGAGCTCCGGGGAGGTCAGTGATCCTCAATGTCGCGACCCTGCATGCCGTCTACGAAGCAGTCGTCCTCGACAGGCCTCTCATCGAGCGGGTCGTCACTGTCGCCGGCGCGCCCGTCGCCAGACCGCGGAATCTCAAGGTTCGACTGGGCACGCGCCTGGGGGACCTCTTCGAGGAATGCGGTGGACTCCTGGCAGCGCCGGGAAAGATCGTGATCGGTGGGCCGATGCGGGGCGTCGCCGTGAGCTCACTGGATATTCCCGTGACAAAGGGAACCTCGGGTGTGACGGTGTTCGATGAGTCGGCGGCCCGCACCCGCACCGAGTGGCCCTGTATCCGCTGCGGTGCGTGCGTCGAGGTCTGCCCGTGGGACCTCTTTCCGACGCGCCTCTACAAGCTTGTCCGCCAGGGATCGCTTGCCGCGGCGGACAGGGAAGGCCTGTCCCGCTGCACCGAGTGCGGCTGCTGCGCGTTTGCGTGCCCTTCTCATATCCCCCTGGTCGCCGTCTTTCACGAAGGCAAGAAGGCTCTTGCCGGGGGCGGGAATGGCTGAAGGACATGTTTCCATGGAGCCTGCCCGGCTCGTCCTGTCGTCGGCACCCCATCTCGGCATGCGCTCCTCATCCGCCCGCATGGCCTGGCTCGTTGCGGCAGGACTCGCTCCCGCGGCAGCCTGGGGCATATTCCTCTTTGGGGTCCCTGCCGCCATCGTCCTCTGCGTTTCAGTGGGCGCCGCGCTGCTTGCCGAGCTTCTCTCGTCGTTCTTTTTAAAGAAACTGACAATCACCGATGGGAGTGCGTTTCTTACAGGACTCCTGGTCGGTCTTTTCATGTCCCCGTCCACACCGCTTTACGTCCCGGCGGCGGCGTCTGCATTTGCGATCCTGGTCGTCAAGCAGAGTTTCGGCGGCCTCGGGCGAAACTGGATGAACCCGGCAATGGGAGGCGTGCTTTTTGCTCTTCTCTCCTGGCCGGGCTCGACCTCCCGCTGGACCGGGGCATTTGCCGCCCGCAATGCTGCCGCGTTGCCGCCACTGGTGGCTTTGCGCCAGGCGCTTCCCTCGCCCACAGGAGGCGCGCCGCTTTCGGTGCTCGCGGCAAGCGGCTATCGCTGGAGCGATCTCGACGCGAGGGTCATTGCCTGGATCAACACGCACGTCTTCGCGGGCCTGGGGACCGCTCTGCAGCCTGGAACCTTCGACATGCTGATCGGGCGCACTCCCGGTCCGATCGGGGCCCTTTCCGTGCCGCTTCTCCTCGTCGGAGCGGCCTTTCTGCTTCGACGGAAGATCATCCGCTGGCGCGTGCCTGTTTTCTTTCTTTCCGCCTTTTTTTTCCTGACGCTGGCGCTCGGCGGGATCGCATCCGGCGGGAGCTGGTTGTCGGGCGGACCCGGATTCCACCTGTTCGCGGGGAGCATCGTGCTGGGCGCTCTTTTCGCGGCAAGCGATCCTGTAACCTCGCCGCTTTCGAGCCGGGGGCAGATCATCTTTGGCATCAGCCTGGGTGTGCTTGCGTTCGTCATGAGATTTTTCGGTTCTCTCGGTGACGGGGTCGCGGTTGCAATCGTCCTGGGCAACTGCGTCGTGCCGCTTATCGATAGCCGGTTCGATGGTCGCGCGACGGCATTGAGCAGGGGGCGCAGGGAATGAATGCGTCGGCGACCCGCGGCGGCGTGACGACGTACAATGGGGAGCTTGCCCTGCTCATGAGCCTCACGCCTGCCATCGCCGTGGCAGTCAGGGTGATCGACGCGCTGTGGATGGCAGCGGGTGTTGTCGCTGTTCTCCTGCTTTCCCGCGCATGCATGTCGCTGATCGTCAGGGCGGGAAACCCGGGGACGCAGAAGGACGCCTCGCCTCCGCAGGGCCGCTTTTTCTCTGCGCTCATCGTGAGCTCCGTGCTCACGGCATCGTTTGAAATCCTTCTCATGAGCGCCGACCCGGAGGCGAGCGCGAGTCTTGGCATCTATGCACCCCTGATCGCCGTGAACTTCCTTGTTCTCAGCATGACGCGCGCCGTGGACAGCGGAACCTCAATGGGACGCGAGCTTGCCGATGCGCTGGGCAGGGGCATCGGATTCGCGGCCTGCCTGATTCTCATTGCGATTCTGCGGGAAGTGCTGGGTGCCGGGACCATGACCCTTTTCCCCGTCGGCCAGTTCAGCGGAGTGATCGCGGTTCCCGGCCTGATCGACGACCCCGCCCGCGCGCTGGGGCTCGCCGGAGGCGGCTTGATCTGCCTGGGCTACCTTGCCGCCCTTGTGCGCCTGGCGCGGAAGCGGCGCCTGGCATCCGGTACGGCGGGTGAGTCGTCGAAGGATGGCCCCCGATGAGCTGGATGGGCATCATCCTTACTTTTTCGCTCGTCGATAATGTGATCCTCTCGAGGCTCCTCGGCGTCTCCCCCGGGGTCTGCGCCCCGGTCGACATGCGAACGGCGCGGATCGTCGGGCTCTTCACGGCGGTCCTGATGGCGCTGGCCAACCTCGCGGGATGGGCCGTGGACAGCCTTGTCCTTTCTCCGCTGGGTTTCGCGTTCCTGCGCACGCCCGTCTTCGTGCTGCTGGTCGCCGGGCTCGCTTTCGGCCTGCATGCCCTCGCGCGGGCCGCGATGCCCCGGCTGCTGGACGCGGCCGGCATATCGCTGCCGGAGATCGCCGTCAATTGCGCCACGATCGGCGTCGTGCTTATCAGCACCCGCGCGGGCTTCACCGCGTCCCAGAGCGTCGTCGTCGGCCTCTCCGCTGGGTTGGGGTACTTCATCGTGACGGCGCTGATGACGGCGATCCGCGAGCGGCTCGACGTCGAGCAGACGCCGGAAGCGCTGCGGGGCTTTCCCCTCCACCTGATTTCCGCCGGGCTGCTTGCGTATGCGTTCATGGCCTTCGATCGTACGTTCCTGCTGCGTCTCCTGGGCAGTTAAAGGAGTGTGAATGGGGCGGACGGGCATCATTGTCGGCACGCACAACCATCTCCCCCTTGGGCGAAGCGAAGCATCGGCCGAGCAGCTCTACCAGGAGGCGCTGAAGCCCCTCCTGGCGGTGCTGTACCGGTACCCGGCCTTTCCCATGACGCTCCATTACAGCGGTATCCTGATGGAGTGGCTGGAGGAGGCACATCCCGAGTTCCTGGCACTCCTGGGCGAAATGGTCGGTCGCGGCCAGGTCGAGGTCCTTGGCGGCGGCTATTACGACCCGATCCTGCCGCTGCTCCCGATGAACGACAAGCTGGGACAACTCGAAAAAATGACGACCTGGCTGCGCGTGCGCTTTGAGACCCGGCCGCGTGGCTGCTGGATCGCGGAGAAGGTGTGGGAGCCGGCGCTCGCCTCCGTGCTCCGCGCAAGTGGCATCGACTACACATTCATCGACGACGGGCAGTTCGCCCTGGCGGGCGCCACGGAAGGGTTCCTGTGGGAGCCCGCCATCATGGAAGACCAGGGGAAGATCATTTCGCTCCTGCCCATCGCGGACAGGCTGTCCCGGCTTGCGGCGACCTCGTCGCCCGCGGAGGTCATCGAGCGCCTGCGACATCTGCCCTCGACGTCCGGGAAACCTGACGCACCCGGCGGCGGGGGGCATCCCCTGGCAGTCATCATGGACGATGGGGCGACAGCCGCGGCGACGCTGCTGCGCGACGGCTGGCTGGAGGAGTTTGTCCGCTGCGCCGCGGAGAACGCCGACTGGCTGGAGCCGGTGACGGCGGGGCAGTTCCTCAAGGATCATCCACCGACACACAGGCTCTACGTTCCCGCGAGCGCCTCGGCGAGCATCATGAGCTGGAGCCTTGCTCCCGGCAGGAGGGAGGCGTACGCGCGCCTGCTCGGGCGGACGGGTGTCGCAGATGAGCAATTCGTCGTCGGTGGGCATTTCCGAAACTTTCTTGAGCGTTACCCCGAAGCATGGCTTCTCTACGCCAAGATGATGAATACCCACGTCCTGGTGAGCCAGGTGCGGGGCGACAAGTACAAGAAGAAGGCCGCGCAGAACGAGCTGTGGAAGGGCCAATGCCACTACGCCTACTGGCATGGAGAAGCGGGCGGAATATATGAGAACGAGCTGCGCAAAGCCACGTACAGGTCCCTCATCGAGGCGGAGAAAATCACACGCGCCACCGAGATATTCGCCCCATCGATCATCGGCGTCGATTTCGACATGGACGGAAGCATCGAATATCTCTACCAGGGCTCGGAGCTCAACGCCTACATCCACACGGAGGGCGGGGCCCTTTTCGAGCTGGACTTTCTTCCCGCCTCCTGGAACTACCTGGACACGATGGTCGATCGCGATCTGCCCGCCGAGACGGGCGCCGATCCGAAACCCGGCGCGGCAGCGGCCTATCCGCGCAAGGCCTTTATCGACCATTTCTGCACGTCGGATTGTTCGATCACGGATTTCGAAGCGGGTCGTCATTGCGAGGCGGGGGATTTCGCGCGCGGGCTGTACGATCTGGTGGAGCTCAATCGCGCTCTGCCCGAGCTCCTGATGCGCCGGGACGGCTGCGTGCTCGTTGCCGGGGCCCCGCTTCCCGTCCGCATTGAGAAGCGTTTCGTTTTCCGCCCCCGCTCGATCGACGTCTACTATCGCGTCACGAATCTTGCCGAGACCGACCTGGGGACGACATTCGGGGTGGAGATCAATCTCTCCCTGGCCGCCCGCGGGCCCGAGCATGGAAGGCTTTTCCAGATCGAGGAGAACCGGAAGATGGAATTCGGCTCCGATGC
The DNA here is from genome assembly GCA_003154555.1 of Spirochaetaceae bacterium. Taxonomy (GTDB): domain Bacteria; phylum Spirochaetota; class Spirochaetia; order SZUA-6; family Fen-1364; genus Fen-1364. The sequence continues at coordinate 1,815 of PMDT01000057.1, read as the reverse complement.
CGCGGAGATCGACGGGGTGGGCGCCCTGCTCCTGCGGGACGTGCGCAACGAGGTCTCCGTCACGTTGTCGTCGGCAAAGTCCTTCCGATCCTGGAGCGTGCCTGTGCGGACCTCGTCACGCGCCGGGCAGAGCGAGTTCCAGTCGCATTGCTTCGTGCCGCTCTGGGGATTGGAGCTCGGCTCAAGGGAGACCTGGGAGAATCACATGTCGGTAGGCTTCGAAAAGACCCAGGCGCCGTAGCCACGGAAGGCGAGGCCGAGCGAGTGCAAAAATGCCGCGGGGTACCGCGGCCGCGGATGCACGGGAGCTAGGCCGTAGCCTTACAGGTCGATCTTCTCCAACTTGTCGAAGCAGGCGGCGATCCAGGCCTGACTTTCCTGGTAAAAATAGTCTTCCGCCGCGAGGAACTCCAGGAGCGCATCTCGATCCCGTCCCTGGATGAAATACACCTGGCCAAGGTAGAAGCGGGCGCGGGCCTTGACCTCCGCGGACCGCGGCAGGCTCAGGAAATCGCCGAGCCTCTTCTGCGCCGCCGCCATGTCACCGCCAAGGAATGGACCCTGGACGATCTCCTGGAGGCGCGCGATCTCTCCACTCGGAGTCGGGGTCATGTCGGATCGCAGCACTTGCGGCGACGGCCGCATCGATTGCGCCGGCGGGGCTTCAAGCATCAGCCGGCCGATGGCTTTCTCCGTGTCCGGGGATACTTTCCGTGGGGGCGGCAGGTCGGGGACCTCCGTCGCGGGGAGCAGGACGCCGGACTGTACGTCGTAAATCAGCGAGAGAGAGGGAAGTGGGAGCGCGCGGCGCTCGAGGCCGGGCGATGAGAGAGAGATCCTCCCGGATCCGACGGGAAGCTGGACGGGTCGGGCCGTCGTATTCGCTCCCTTTGTAAGGGGGGCCTGGCCGAGCTTATAGAGTCCGGAATCCAGGACCGCGAACCAGTAATCCACGCCGGGCAGAGCCGCGAGCACGTAGCGCGTGGCACCCGCGTCCAGTGAAACAGTCGAGGTGGACTTCACGAGATCTTCGGGGACCGTGAGCGGCGCCGTGCCCCAGAAGAGAAGGAGATCACGCCCCGGGCTCGACGTGGAGAAGGATATTGCGATCCCGTCTCCGCTGCTGGTGAGCGCGGCGGTGATGCCCGTGATGGTCGCGGCGAGCTTTTCCTCCGGCGCGGAGGTCGTGGCGGCAACGGGCGAGCTTGTCTTGTTGCGGAAGGGGATGACCAGGGGATAAAGGGTTCCCGCGGGGTCCTGGAACAGGACCGCGTAATAGTAGCCGCTTCGGTCCGGGGGAGTATCGATGAAATACTGAGTTCCCGTCGGGGCTTTTCCGACGAGCCGCGCCGCGCCGACGTTCTGCGTGGTGATCTCCGCGGAGGCGCGGTAGACCAGGCACATGCCCCTGGCATCGGGGGGATCGAGCCACGACACCTTCACCTGGTAGTCCACCGGCTCGACGTTCAGGTGCGACACGAACAGGGTGTTCGCCGTGTCGGTCTGGGGGGCTGCCACCTGCTGGGCCCCAAGGGGCATGCCGGCAAGCAGGACGGCTGCGCAGGCGCACAGGATGGTCCGGCGGCGCCTCCGGATCCGGCGGTCAATCGATGCATGTGCATGGTTCCGGCACGTCGGCATTCGAATCTCCTTCCCTCCATTGTTGTCGGCTTTTCAGGGGGTTGTCCATAGCCGTAGCACGGTACTCCGTGCGAAGGGCGGCAGCCCGGTCGCTCCTGGCGACATTTGGGCTCCGAAGGAGACAGCGAGAGCCTGGGGATCTCTTCGAACTAGACTTCTATCGTCTTCCCTTCC
>PMDT01000204.1:11646-14168 GCA_003154555.1 Spirochaetaceae bacterium | reverse complement strand
TTCGACTTCGTGAAGCGGTATGGGATCAAGAACAACCCCAAGACGACTGCGCGGACAATCATTGAGCGCTCGCTCAAGGCGAAATTTGACGAAAAGAGCGGCATCCTGGAAATTGGATATGAGGATGTCGACAAAGTATTTGCAACTGACGTTATCAATGATGTTGCCGACCGGCTGCAGGATGTGTTCAGGAGTCTGACGCTGGAGAAGGTGACGACAAAAAGCGATTACTTGGAAAGCGCTGTCGCTGCTTCTGAAAAAGAAGCAGCCGCGAAATCCGCGGAGTTGGTTGCCTTTCAGAACAAATATCAAATCTACGATCTTCCCGCACAGGCACAGTCGAATATCGCGGCATACGCGACGGTGCAGGCGCAGCTCGCGCAACGGCAGATGGATCTGGATCTGCAGCGGAAATACCTTCCCGAGACGGACACGCATCTTGTTTTGTTGAAAGACCAGATCGCACAGCTCCAGAAGCAGCTCGACCAGATGAAAGGCGTCGCAGGAGACTCCGCTGGCGGAGCAGTTACCCTCTCACGTCTTCCGCAGCTTTCCGTGCAATACCTCAATCTCCAGCGTGACGTGCAAGGTCAACAGGCTATTCTGACGGTGCTCAAACAGCAGTACGAAACTGCGAAGCTGGAAGAAATGGATACGTCGCAGACTTTCCAGGTTGTGGAAAAGGCGGAAGTACCGGAAGTCCGGTCCGCACCGAGTCGGTCCAAGACAGAAATCATTGCAACATTGGTTGGATTTTTCATCGCCGTACTCGCGGCGTTTGTAGTGGAATACTTCGACCGTGCGCGCCGCGATCCGGTGGAGGGGGCGAAGCTTGCCGCGATCCGCGCATCATTCCGCGGTGAGAGCAGGCGTCGCTAGGACGCGCCCGCAGACAGGACCCCGATGGCCTTCTATGCCTTGCAGGTCTGGACGGGAGAAGAAAAACGCTTTCGGGCGCTTGCCGACAGGTGGCTTTCCAGTCACGCGGTCGAAGTATTCTGGCCGCGGAGAAGTCTGCGGATTCGCCGGGCGGGCGTCTGGCGCGACACAGTTGCGCCGATTTTTCCCGGTTATCTGTTCCTGCAAACAGAGGAGGTGACCGCTGCCCTTTATGCGGAGGTGAAAAGGACGTCGGGGTTCGTCCGCTTCCTCCCCTCGAATGAAGGCGTTGCACCCATGGATCGCGCTGACCAGGACCTCCTGGGGCACTTCCTCGGATTCGGGGAGATCGTGAAGAAGTCAACGGCATTTTTCGACGAGAATCGCCGCATCCGCATCGTGGCCGGCCCGCTGAAGAATCTCGAGGGAAAAATCGTGCGTGTCGACCGTCGCAAGGGCAGGGCCCGCGTGCGCCTGGAGCTCTACGAGAACTCCTTCGAGGTGGACTTCGGGTTCGAGGCCCTCGATGCGGCTCCCATTCCACCGCCCGTGTCATGAAGCGCGCGAATCGATCCGACATTCATAGTAATGGCGGACGAATCGCGCACGACAATCTATATCATCGGTGCCGGATTCACGGGAACGACCATCGCCGCGGAGATACGCGCCCGGCGGGTCTTCGGCCACGTCGTCGCGTTCCTGGATGACGACCCGGCCAGGATCGGATCCGAGATCGATGGCATCCCCGTTCTCGGGCCCATTGAGGCGGTCGCCCGCATCCTCAAGACAACTCCCGCCGACGAGGCGATTATCGCCATTCCCGGGGCCACCCGTGAGCAGCTCGCGCGGATCTACGCCATCCTGCGCCGGGCGCGCTTCGCCCGCATTCGTATCGTGCCGCAGATTTCCCAGATCCTCGACGGTGAGGCACACCTCATCCAGGCGCGTGAGATCGACCCCGAGGATTTCCTCGCGCGCAGTCCTGTACGGGTGAACCTGAGAAAGAGCCTCGCCTACCTCCGGGGAAAGCGCGTGCTGGTGTCAGGTGCGGGAGGCAGCATCGGGTCCGAGCTCTGCCGGCAGCTCCTGGAGGGAGGCGCCGAAAGACTCTACCTGTTCGGCCACGGTGAGAACAGCATCTACGAGATCGAGCGCGAGCTGCGCCTGCTGCAAGGGGCGGGGGTGGGCGAGAAGGCGACGATCGTGCCCATCATCGGGGAGCTGCAGGACCGGGACTACCTCCAGTTCATTCTTTCTCGAACGCACGCGAGCGTCGTCTTCCACACCGCCGCGCACAAACATGTGCCTCTCATGGAAGCCAATCCCGTGGAAGCCGTGAAGAACAATGTGTTCGGCACGAAGAACATCGTCGAGGCGGCAAAGAAAAACGGCGTGGAGCGCTTCGTCCTCATCTCCACCGACAAGGCAGTGGACCCCCGCAGCGTCTACGGCGCTTCGAAGCTGCTGGCGGAAGAAATCGTGCTGCGGGAAGGGAAGAACGGCGCCCACTATCTGGTCGTTCGCTTCGGCAATGTGCTGGGCTCCCGCGGGAGCATCCTCCCGCTCTTCCGACGCCAGATCCTGACCGGCGGACCGGTGACTGTCACGCATCCCGAGACGCGGCGCTACTTCATGACCATACC
>PMDT01000204.1:0-11620 GCA_003154555.1 Spirochaetaceae bacterium | reverse complement strand
GGGGAAAAGCTGCTGGAACGACTGCATGCAGAGTCCGAGACGCCTGAGCCCACGGAGCACCCCAAGATACTCAAGCTCCGACGCAAGACGCTTATCAACGGCAGGATTACCTCGGTGCTGGAACGGCTTCGCCCCATCTGCTACTACGACGCGGCGTGCACGGACGTATTCCGCAACCGCAGAACGCTGCGCGCCGTGCTGGAAGAAGTGATCCCCGGCATAGGACCTGCCAATGAAGAACCCGAGTTCTAAGACCGCGCCAGGGCAGCCGGGGTGGGAGACCCCGTTCGTTCCTTTTGCGCGACCATCCATCGGTCCCGAAGAGGAAGAAGCCGTCGTTGCGGTGCTCCGCTCCGGGTGGCTCACGACAGGTGAGGTGACCGCTCGTTTCGAGGCAGAGTTCGCGGCTGTCGTGGGGGCGCGCCACGCACTTGCCATCAGCTCGGCGACCGCGGGCCTTCACCTGGCCCTCGAGGCCCTCGGGGTCGGGCCGGGGAGCGTCGTGCTCACGACGCCCTACACTTTTGCGGCGACCGCGGAGGTGGCACGGTATCTCGGCGCCGACCCGGTCTTCGTCGACATCGACAGGGCAACGCTGAACATCGATCCGGTGCTTCTCGAAACGGCGCTGGAGCAGCTCTCAAGAGCCGGCCGCAAGGTGTCCGCCATGATTCCCGTCCACGTGGCCGGGCTTCCCTGCGACATGGACGCGATAGGCCACCTGTCCCTTCGCTACGGCGTGCCAATAGTCGAGGATGCGGCACATGCTTTTCCCGTCCGGCATGGCGGGCGTTTTGCCGGCACCCTCGGTGACGCCGGTGTCTACTCCTTCTATCCGACCAAATCGATCACGACGGGCGAGGGGGGAATGGTCGTCACGGACCGCGACGAGGTCGCGACACGCATCCGCATCATGCGCATGCACGGCATCGACCGCGACGTGTGGAATCGATACACCGAGCCGGGCGCGTCGTGGAAATATGACGTCGTTGCCCCGGGGTACAAGTACAATCTGGCCGACCTGGCGTCCGCGATCGGACGGGTGCAGCTCGCCAAGGCGAATGCGTTCCTCGAGCGGCGGCGATCCATTGTCCGCCGTTATATGAACGCCTTGAACGGGCTGGACTTCCTGACCCTTCCGGGCTGGGCGGAGAACCACGCCTGGCACCTGTTCATTGTACGCGTGAACTCCGCGGCGCTGAAAATGGACCGCGACGGGTTTATCGCGGAGCTCCAGCGCCGCGGCATCGGCGTGTCGGTCCACTTCATCCCGTTGCACACGATGAGCTACTACCGCGAGCGCTACGGGTTGAAACCCGAAAACTTCCCCGTTTCCCTTGCGTGCTTCCAGTCTGCCGTGAGCCTTCCCCTCTCCGCTTCCCTCACCGACGACGATGTGGAGAGAGTGATCGCCGCAGTGGTGGAAGTCGGCGCCGCTTTCAGGGCATAGCCCGCGGACCGGATCAGCGCCCCGCGAGCGCGCGCGCTTCCTTTTCCACTTCCTCGAGCTTCGCCACGGAATCCACGACCTCGATATCAATCGTCACGGTATGCGATGCCTGGCCCTCGATCATCGGCAGCGTGCCCTTCTGCCGCAGGATGCCGCGTCCGACCGGCGTGACGGTCCCGGGCTCCAGTCCGACGACGTAGAACCCTTTGCGCGGCATTTTCCATTCGGTGAAATGCGGAAGCTCCTTGCGGTTCCACCGGATGACGACGCCCAGCGGCTGGCCGCTGCCGGCGTCACGGTTGAGAAGAGACATGAATGTCGCCCCGTCGGGGCGGGCACCGAGGGTGTGAAAAAAGACCTTCTCCTCGTAGTCGGGCACCGGCTCGGGATACGAAAGGCATTCCTCGAGGCCGCGACCGGCGCGGGCCTGCTCGTCGCGGGGCTCTGTTTTCTGGATGGGGCCGACGATTCGCGCCGAGGGGCTCAAGAGCGGGAAGCCGAAGTTGATATGGTAGAGGAGCATGAGCGGCTGCGCGCTGAACCCGCGATTGAACACGGTATCGCGGATGCGGAAACCTGCGGCGCCCAGGCGCGTCTCCACGCAGCGCGTCAGGGCAAGATTCTCCACCATCGCTTCCGTTTCGCGCATCGTGCCTTTGAGGCGAATGATGAACTCATCGCCCTCCCATTCCTGTTCCACGCAGAGGTTTTCCGCCGCAGCATTGGAAAGTCGTCCATGGAGACCGAACGGCCTCCCCTCGTCGGTGCTCGGCGCGCCGGCATTTGAGATACCGCAGGTCGTGAGCATCCCGGCGTAGAAGCCGCGTCGCCAGTCCAGGCCAGGCTCCTGGTAGTAGGCGGGAGACGTGATGCCCGTGCCGGAAAAGAAGCCCAGCGACGTGCCCTTGTGCGAGGCGAAGGGGATGTCCATGCCGCGGCCGGGAAGGACCGTGAACCGCAGACCGCCGCCGGTGTCCACATCGAAGGCGCGAACGCCATCCGCCTTGCCATCGGTGAGGATCGAACCACGCACACCCGCGGCCTGGAGAGGATCCCCGATGCGCGCAAGGAGCTCCTCCCGCTTCCAAGCCCTTCCCGCGTACCACGCCATGTCGCCTCCCGCATACCTATGATTTTCGCACGATAGCATGAACATCCCTGTATTTACAGATCCACCACTCCCGGCTATCATCCTCTTCGGGGAGGGGCCGCGCCGCGTGACACCGTTCGTGCATCTGCATTGCCATTCCGATTTTTCCCTCCTCGACGGTGCCTCGTCGATCGAGGCTCTCGTGGCGAAGGCGAAGGGCCTCCAGATGCAGCGCCTGGCCCTCACCGACCACGGGAACATGTTCGGCGCGCTCGCCTTCTACAAGGAGTGCCGCGCGCAGGGCATCGTGCCCATCGTCGGCACCGAAGCCTACGTGGCTCCGGGTTCGCGCCTGGAGAAGAGCGGCACCGAGAAGGGGATGCGTCATCACCATCTCGTGCTTCTTGCGCGCAATGCGGTTGGCTACGCGAATCTCATCCAGCTGAGCTCCAAGGGCTATACCGAAGGCTTCTATTACAAGCCGCGCATCGACGATGAGCTCCTGGAGAGCCACCATGAGGGCCTGATTGCCCTCAGCGCGTGCCTGGCGGGAAACATCCCTTCCGCCATCCTCAACGGGCAGGCCGTGGAGGCGCGCTCCCGCGCATTGTACTACCGGGAGCTCTTCGGCTCCGATGGCTTCTACCTGGAGGTGCAGGACCACGGCATCCCCGAGCAGGCCGTCGTGAACAGGGAGCTCGTGAAGCTTTCGGCGGAGACGGGCATACCGCTCGTCGCCACGAATGACATCCATTACAGCGATCGCGCGGATGCCCGCGCGCAGGACGTGCTCATCTGCATCGGGACCGGCAAGAAGGTCTCCGAGGGCAAGCGCATGAAGTTTGAGCACCCGGAGTTCTACTTCAAGTCCGGCGACGAGATGGCGCAGCGCTTTTCCGCGCTGCCCGAGGCCGTCGCCAACACGGTCCGCATCGCGGAGGCGTGCAATCTCGAGCTGCCCGCCCTCCGCCCCCAGTTCCCGCTCTACGCGGTCCCGCCGGGCTCCACCCCCGAGGGGTACCTCACCGATCTTGCCCGCAAAGGTCTCGCAGCGCGTTTTACTCCCGTCCCCCCGGAAGCCGCGAAACGGCTGGAGTACGAGCTTTCCGTCATCACCTCCATGGGTTTTACGGGATATTTTCTCATCGTGTGGGACTTCATCCACTTCGCGAAGGAGCATGGGATCGCGGTGGGCCCCGGGCGCGGTTCGGGCGCCGGTTCCCTTGTTGCCTACAGCCTTTCGATCACCGACATCGACCCGCTGAAATACGGCCTCCTCTTCGAGCGCTTCCNNAGCGGGTCTCCATGCCCGACTTCGATATCGATTTCTGCCACCGCCGACGCGAAGAGGTGATCACCTACGTCACGCAGAAGTACGGTGCCGACAAGGTGGGCCAGATCATCACCTTCGGGACGCTGAAGGCGCGGGCGGTGATCCGCGACGTCGCGCGCGTCCTCGACCTTCCCTATGACGAGGCGGACGCCATCGCGAAGCTCGTGCCCGAAGGCCCCAAGATCGACCTGGATACCGCGCTGAAGGACAACCCGAAGCTCGTGGAGGCCACGAGCCGCGGCCCCCAGTACAAGGAGCTGCTGGATATCAGCCTGAAGCTGGAAGGCCTCCACCGCCATGCCTCCACCCACGCGGCGGGCATCGTCATCGGCAGGGAGCCTCTCACGCGCTACGTCCCGCTCTATCGTGATGCAAAGACCGGCGCGGTCTCCACGCAATTCACGATGGATTACCTGGAGGAATGCGGACTGGTGAAGATGGACTTCCTGGGCCTGAAGACGCTGACGGTCATCGAGGATGCCCTTGCGCTCGTGCGCAAGAAGGGCGTGCCCATCGACCTGAAGACGATCCCCGAAAATGACCCGGCCACTTTCCGCATGTTCTGCGAAGGAAAAAGCACGGGTGCTTTCCAGTTCGAAAGCTCGGGCATGCAGGGCGTCTTGAAAAAGGCGCGCCCGGAGCGCATCGAGGAGCTGATCGCGCTGAACGCCCTCTACCGGCCCGGCGCCATGGAGCATATCGACACCTTCGTGAAGAACAAGTCCGGCCGCACCGCCATCGACTACCCGCTTCCCGAGCTGGAGTCCGTGCTCAAGGAGACCTACGGCGTGCCCGTCTACCAGGAGCAGGTCATGGAGATGGCGCAGGTCGTCGCGGGGTTCAGTCTCGGACAGGCCGACATCCTGCGCCGCGCAATGGGGAAGAAGAAGCCCGAGGAAATGCTCAAGATGAAAGAGCTTTTCCTCGCCGGCGCGAAGGCGAAGAACTACGACGCAAAAACGGCGACGAAGATTTTCGACCTGCTCTTCGCTTTCAGCGGTTATGGCTTCAACAAGAGTCACGCGGCCGCCTACGCGATACCCGCCTACCACACGATCTGGCTGAAGGCCAATCATCCCGCGGAGTTCCTCGCCGCCACCTGCACGAACGACATGAACGACACGGATCGGCTGGCGCAGCTCATCCGCGAGGCGCGCGACATGGGTATCGAGGTGCTGCCGCCGGACGTGAACCTGTCCCAGAAGGAGTTCTCCGTCGAGAATGGAAAGATCGTCTTCGGCCTCCTGGGCATAAAGAACGTGGGTTCGGGGGCCGTGGATGCAATTATCCGGGAGCGCGAAGAGCACGGGCCTTTCACGAGTGTCCTGGATTTTTTCGACCGGGTCGATTCCCACGAGGTCAACCGCAAGATGGTGGAAAGCCTCGTCATCACGGGCGCCTTCGACCGCCTGGGAGAAACACGCGCCACGCTCCTGCACAACCTCGACCGCGTGCTGGAGGCCGCATCCAGGGCGCGCGAGGCGAAACGCTACGGCCAGGTCTCCCTGTTCGAGGGAGCGGCCAATGCGCCTGTGGCAACCGCCGAGCTCGAGCGGCTGCCCGAGCTGCCGCCCGCACAGCTCCTCGAATCGGAGCGCCAGAATCTCGGTTTCTTTTTTTCAGGCCACCCCCTGGATCCCTGGCGGACCCTGATCGATCGCGCAGTCACCGTCGACCTCTCGCGAAAAGAGTCCCTTTCCAACGATCGCGCGTGCACCCTCGTGGGCATCATGAGCGACGTGCGGGAGATCCGCACACGCAATGGGCGCAGCATGGCCTTCGCGCAACTTGCAGATTTCAACGGCTCCATCGAGCTGATCCTTTTTTCCGATGTCTATGACAGCAAGCGGTCCCTGATCGCGAATGACGCGATCGTCGGGGTGCAGGGTACGATCGACACGACGCGGGGGGACCCGAAAGTAAAGGTGGACGACATCATGGAACCGGGACATCTGCCGCAGAGGGCCGCGCAGGCGGTGCATGTGAGACTCAGGGACGAAGTGGGAACGGAGGAAAGCCTTCATGCCATGCGGGAATACCTGCTGGATCGGCGGGGAGGCTGCTCGCTGTATTTCCACGTCGAATCCGGCAACGGGGGTGGGGAGATCGTCGTGCAGGCATCGACCCAGATCCGCGTGGTCGGCTCGGAAGAGGTGCTCGAGGGGCTTCGCGGGTACCCGCAAGTGGCGGATGTATGGACCGAGTAAGGATCGGCCTGGTCGGCTTCGGCACGGTGGGAGGAAGCTTCTACCGGCTCCTGACGGCGAACGCGGGGGAGTTTGAACGGCGACTCGGCGTCGCCGTCGACGTCCCGTGGCTCGCCGTGCGCGACGCATCCCGGCCGCGCAATGTCGCCCCGGGAACCCGCGTGGTGCAGGGGTGGCAGGCGATCCTGGACGACAATGACCTGCCAATCGTGGTGGAGCTCGCCGGCGGCGCCGAGGCTCCGCTTCCGCTCGTCCGTGAAGCGCTGTCGCGCGGGAAGCATGTCATTACGGCCAACAAGGCGCTCCTCTCCGCGCACGGACGCGAGCTCCTTGCCCTCGCCGCGGAGAACGGGGTGGAGCTGAAGTTCGAGGCGGCCGTGTGCGGCGGCATCCCCATCATCAAGGTGTTGAGCGAAAGCCTCCTGGGAAACCGGGTGCGCAGCATCGTCGGCATCGTGAACGGGACGACGAACTACATCCTCACGCGAATGACAGAAGAACGGCTCTCGTTCGCAGAAGCGCTCGCCGAGGCTCAGAAGAAGGGCTTCGCGGAGGCAGACCCCACACTGGACGTGAGCGGCGGAGACGCGGCGCAGAAGATCGGTCTGCTGGGAAGCCTCGCATTCGGCTGCTGGATCGATCCGGCATGCGTCCTCACGGAAGGCATCACGACGGTCGAGCAGAAGGACATCGAGTTCTGCCAGGCGAGCGGTTTCCAGATCAAGCTTGTCGCACAGGCACGGTTGATGGATGGCGTTCCCCTTGTGACCGTCTTTCCTGCCCTGGTGCCCCTGGACCATCCGCTTGCCGGCGTCCGCAACGAGTTCAACGGCGTCCTTGTCGATTCGGACTATCTCGGCCCCTCCATGTACGAGGGCAGGGGTGCCGGTGGCAACCCCACGGCCTCGTCCGTCGCCTCTGACCTCGGAGACCTGCTCAAGGGCATCCTCTCGAAGCAGGTGCGCCGGCCATTCGCCGGGGCGCTCCCGCTGGCCGCCGCGTTTCCCCAGGGCCGGATGCGCAGCCGGTACTACTTCCACTTCGTGACGGCGAACAGGCCGGGCATCTGGGCCCTGGTGACCGGCGTCTGCGCGGAGACCGGCATCAATATCGAAAGCGTGCATCAGAAGTGGGAGGACAAGTCCAAGCCCTCCGACCTCTACGTCCTGGTGGACGAGGCGGAGGAATCCCAGGTCCGGCTTGCGTTTTCGCGCATCACCGCCGCGGAAGGCATCCGGCCCGCATCCCACTACCTGCGGATCGTGCCGAGTCCCGCGGGGGGCCGGTGATGATCGACCTGCACGCGCATACGTACATGAGCGACGGGCAGCTCGGTCCGGCGGAGCTCGTGCGCCGTGCGGAGCACGCGGGCTACCGCGCGATCGGCATCACCGACCACGCGGACGCATCGAATCTCGACGACCTGATCTCCGCGACGGTGCAATTCGTGCGCGAAACGCAGCCGTACCTGAAGATCCGCATCGTCCCGGGGGTCGAGCTCACCCACGTACCGCCGGGACAGATCGCGGGGCTCGTGCGGCGCGCGCGGCAGCTCGGCGCCCGCCTCGTCGTGCTTCACGGTGAGACGATTTGCGAGCCGGTTGCCCAGGGCACGAATCGCGCGGGCATCGAGGCGGGCATTGACATCCTTGCGCATCCGGGGCTCATCTCGGAGGAAGAGGTCCGCCTGGCGGCGGCAAATGGCGTGCACCTGGAGATATCGGCGCGCTCCTCCCATGGGCTGGGCAATGGCAGGATCGTCGCGCTTGCCCGCGAGGCAGGGGCGCCCATGGTCATCGACTCCGATGCCCACGCGCCCGGCGATATCCTCACGCCGCACTGGCGCGAGCAGGTCGCCTTCGGTTCCGGTCTCACGGCGGAGGAGATGGAAAGGATCAACAAGACAATGATTTCCCTCGTGGAGAAGCTCGTTCCCTCCACCTTTTTCACCTGATCGCACCTTGCAGGAAAGGAGGCCTTCATGCTTCTGATTGTGCTCACCGTCGTCAACATCCTCCTGATTGCGTACCTCTTCATCCTTTCGATGCGCATCGTCCTCGGCTGGTTCGCTCCGCAAGCCCTCGGCCGGGCCTGGAGCATCCTCACGGCCGCCACGGACCCCTACCTCGGGCTTTTTGCCCGGATACGCTTTCTTCGAGGCAATCTCTTCGATTTCTCGCCGATCGCCGCCATCCTCGTGCTCGTGGTCGCCCTGGATCTCGTGAACAAGATCCTCTACTACGGCCGCATCACGCTGGGATTTTTTCTCGCGTCGGTGTTCTCCGCCGCCTGGTCGGGCGCGCGTTTCCTCCTTCTGCTGTTCCTCGTCATCGGGTTGCTGCGCACCATTCCGCTCGCGTTTCGCTCCACGGCGGGCGCCAGGCTCTGGAAGGTCGTTGACACGATCATGCGGCCAGTCGTCGACTGGACGATGAAGGCGTTCCGCCTTGGACGCAGGTCCGGCTATACCCAGCATCTCCTCCTCACGGTAGGGCTCCTTTTCGTCGCGTGGCTGCTCGGGGAGGTGCTTGTCGGGCAGATCGTGTCACTCCTCCAGATGCTGCCGATCTAGCCACCTCCAGAAGGTCCCCCCGGGTGCTCCTGTCCGAATTGACGACCGACATCTCCACTCTCCGCGGCGTGGGTCCTGCAATGGCATCCCGTCTCGAGCGGGTGGGGGTGAAAAACCTTCGCGACCTGCTTCTCTTCCTGCCCCGCGGCTACGAGGACCGNNCTGAAGGCTTTCGTCACCGACGATTCCGGCGAGGCGTCGCTTGTCTGCTTCGGCAGGCCATTCCTGCGCCGCACCTTGTTGCCGGGAAGCAGGTTCTTCGCCGTGGGCAGCTTCCGCACACGGCGAGGTGAATTGCAGTGCTCTGATTTCGAGCTGGAGCCGTGGAGCGAGAGACCGGCGGGTTTCGGCAAGGTGCTTCCCGTCTACCCCCTCACGGAGGGTCTCACCCAGGCCGCCATTCGCCGCATCATGTCTCACGCGCTTTCCGAGTCGCTTCCTTCGTTGGAGAGCGGTCTTCCTCCTGCGCTCGTACGGAGCAGGAAGCTTCCCCCGCCTGCGGCGGCGCTCCGCGCCGTGCATTTCCCTGAATCTCTTCCGGCCGCAGAGGAGGCCCGCGCGGCGCTCGCCTACGAGGAGCTTTTCCAGTTCGAGTTGGCCGTGCTGCGGCGGAAGCGGTCCCTTGCTGCCACGCGGGCCCGCACGAGAACACCCGACGCGCACCTCCGCGACGCCCTTGTTGGCCGGCTGCCCTTCATCCTCACGAAGGATCAGGCGGAGGTGGTCTCCGAGATCGAAGCCGACCTCTGGTCGCCCATCCCGATGGCGCGCCTCCTTCAAGGCGATGTCGGGTGCGGCAAGACGCTCGTGGCACTGCTCTCCACGCTGCTCGTGATCGCCTGTGCGGAGCAGGCGGCTTTCCTGGCACCGACGGAGCTCCTGGCACGGCAGCATGCGGAAAATGCCGCCCGACTCCTGGAGCCGCTGGGCGTGCGCATCGCTTTCTTGTCGGGTTCCGTGATCGGAGAGCCCCGCGCCCTCCTGCGTGCCGCACTTGCGGCGGGCGAGATCGACCTTCTTTTCGGCACCCATGCACTTTTTTCCGAAGACGTCACCTTCCACGATCTGGGACTGGTGATCGTCGACGAGCAGCACAGGTTCGGCGTCCTCCAGCGCCAGGCGGTGCTCAAGAAGGGGCAGGACCCGGACCTCCTCCTCATGACGGCGACGCCGATTCCACGGACACTCGCCCTCACGGCGTTCGGCGACCTGGACGTCTCCACGATCAGGACGATGCCCGCAGGCAGGCGGCCCGTCATCACCCACCTCGCTCGCGAGGGAAACGAGGAGAAGGTCTACCGCAGGGTGCGGGAGGAATTGGACAAGGGCCGGCAGGCATATTTCGTCTATCCGCTCATCGAAGAGTCGGAGTCGCTTTCCGTGAAGGATGCCGAAACTGCGTTCCGCACCCTGCAGAAATCCGTCTATCCCGGCCTGCCGCTCGCACTCATCCATTCGCGTGTCCCCGAGGAAGACAAGGAGAAGGCCATGGCGGGCTTTGCGTCGGGCAAGGTCAAGGTGCTGGTTGCCACGAGCGTCGTGGAAGTGGGTGTCGACGTTTCCAATGCCACCTGCATGGTCGTGGAACACGCGGAGCGCTTCGGCCTGTCGACGCTCCACCAGCTCCGCGGCCGGGTGGGCCGGGGCAGCGACCAGTCTTATGCGTTCCTCGTCTATGGAGGCAAGCTCACGCCGGAAGGCATCGAGCGTCTGAAGATCATGAAGGAGACGAGCGATGGCTTCGCGATCGCCGAAAGGGACCTTCGCCTGCGAGGTCCTGGCGAGCTGCTCGGTGTCCGTCAGAGCGGGTTTCTGAACTTCAGGGTCGCCAACCTCCTGGTGCACGGACCGCTGTTGCTCCAGGCGCGCGACGATGCGAAGGCGCTGCTCAAAAGGGACCCGGGGCTGCTCGAGCCGGGGAATGCAGCAGTCGCGCGTGCTGCTTCGGAGGAGGCAGGCGCTCAATCAGTAATCGAAGGAGGATGAGGTGCGGATCACGGGCGGTCTTTACCGCGGGCGAACGATCCTCTGTCCCCCGGGCGTGATCAGGCCATCGATGGACAGGATGCGCCAGTCTCTCTTTTCGATCCTTGGCGACCTTGAGGGCATCAGCTTCCTCGACCTGTTCAGCGGTTCGGGCGTACTCGGCGTGGAAGCAGCATCACGCAATGCGGCACCGGTTCTTCTTGTCGAGAAAGACCCCCGCAAGAAGGCGACAATCCTCAGGAATATCGGCTTCGTGGAGACGTCCATCGAGCTCATCATTGCCCCCGTTGAGCGTTTCCTCCGCACCAACCAGCGCTCGTGGGACGTGATCTTTCTCGACCCGCCTTTCGATTTCCAGAGCAAGGGTGCAGTCCTTGATGCGGCATGCGAAGCACCCCATCTTTCTCCCGGCGGGCTTGCAATCATGCACCTCCATACAGCGGAAAAGGTATCCACCGAGCGTCCTGGCCTCAAGCTGGTGGATCGCAGGGAATACGGGCAGTCGCTGCTTTTATTCTTCCGTCGCAAGGAGGAGACGGGTGAGGGCCGCCCGCCGCGGGGCTGACCGCGGCTTGACGCTCTGATAATGCCTTTGCTACAATGCACTGAATCGGGCAAAGCCATCCAAAGCCGCAAGTTCGCGGCAGGCCACCCCATCGCTCCCGCCGTCCGCTCTCGCACGGTTTTTGGAAGGGGCGCTCTGGTCCGCCTTCCGCCATCCATGGCTCGGCGGACCTCGGCATCCCTGCAGGGTTTCCCCACGGCTTGCGCCGCGGGGCCCCTTTCGCGCGGCCTTCGGCCAGGACCCCCCATCGCTCCCGCTGTCTGCTCCGCAGCCAGCTGCCGCGACGGGGCCCCTTTCGCGCGGGGTACCGTGGCACGGTTTGCCTATCGGCCATCCATGGCCTCGGCAAACCTCGCCGTCCTTGGCTACGCCCTTGTAGCTCAGTTGGTAGAGCACGTCCTTGGTAAGGACGGGGTC